>NZ_LYRQ01000054.1:0-19947 GCF_001661605.1 Pseudoalteromonas sp. MQS005
CTTGAATGGAGTAAAAGCTCACTAATTTTTAAATTATTAGATTCTATTTTTAATAATAGTAATACGCTTTGTATATAACGAAATTCGTTAACTTTAAGGAAGCTGACAATGAAAAACCGATCATTTACTAAAAAAGCACTTGTTGGATTTATAAGTATGGCACTTATGTCTGGCTCTGCTTTTAGCCAAGAAAAACCACAAATGTCTAAGCCACAAGGTGCTGTTGGCATGGGTGAGGCTAAAATGGGCGCAACCAGAACAAACCAATTTTGGTGGCCAGATCAACTAAACCTATCTCCTCTTCGTGATCATGATCTACGTTCAAACCCTTATGGTGCAGACTTTAATTATGCAGAGGCATTTAACAGCCTAGATTTAGACACAGTAAAAAGTGATATTGACGCCCTACTTACGCAATCTCAAGACTGGTGGCCAGCGGATTTTGGTAACTATGGCCCATTTTTTATTCGTATGACATGGCACAGCGCAGGCACCTACCGTACGCTTGATGGCCGTGGTGGCGCAGGCGGTGGTCAACAACGTTTTGAGCCGCTTAACAGCTGGCCAGATAACGTAAGCTTGGATAAAGCGCGCCGTTTACTTTGGCCAATTAAACAAAAATACGGAGAAGCACTTTCATGGTCAGACTTAATCGTATTAGCAGGTAACGTTGCTCTAGAAAACATGGGATTTGAAACCTATGGTTTTGCCGGCGGGCGAACTGACGACTGGGAACCAGACATGGTTTACTGGGGTCCAGAAGTAGAAATGCTTGCCAGCGACCGTGAAGATGCCAGCGGCAAATTAGAACGCCCATTAGGTGCAACGCACATGGGTTTAATTTACGTAAATCCTGAAGGCCCTAAAGGGGTTCCTGATCCAATTGGGTCAGCTAAGAACATTCGCGTTGCGTTTTCTCGCATGGCGATGAACGATGAAGAAACACTGGCACTTATCGCCGGTGGTCACACCTTTGGTAAAATGCATGGTGCGCACAAACCTAAAGACTGTGTAGGTGCAGAGCCTGCTGCAGCCGGTATTGAAGAGCAAGGTTTAGGCTGGAAAAACAAATGTGGTAAAGGCCACTCTGAAGATACCGTATCTAGTGGTTTAGAAGGCGCATGGACACAAGCACCTACCCGCTGGTCATCACTGTACTTGAGCAACCTGCTTAACTTTGAGTGGAAACAAACTCGCAGCCCTGCAGGTGCCATTCAGTGGATCCCAACGGATGAATCGTTACACAACGCTGTACCTGACGCTCATATTAAAGGTAAGTTTAACGCACCAGTAATGACCACGGCCGACTTAGCGTTAAAATTTGATCCTGAATACCGCAAAATTGCTGAGCGCTTTTTAAATGACCCTAAAGAGTATCAACTTGCATTTGCTAAAGCATGGTACAAATTAACTCACAGAGATATGGGACCACCACGTAACTTTTTAGGTAAAGAAGTACCAAAAGACGACTTAATTTGGCAAGACCCAATTTCAGCAGAGACTAAATCAAACATTGATGCTGGTGCAGTAAAAGAGCTTAAAGCCGCTATTTTAGACTCAAACTTAAGTGTACCTGAGTTAGTACGTGTAGCCTGGGCTTCTGCTGCAAGTTACCGTGACTCTGATATGCGAGGCGGTGCCAACGGTGCACGCATTGCGCTTGCTCCACAAAAGGATTGGGCGGTAAATAATCCGGCCGAAACCGCAAAAGTACTTAACGTATTAAAAGCGATTCAAGCCGACTTTAATGATAGTTTCTTTAGCAAAAGCCAAGTGTCACTAGCCGACCTGATTGTGTTAGGTGGTAATGCAGCGATTGAAAAAGCAGCGAAAGATGCAGGTTACACAGTAGATGTACCGTTTAATGCTGGCCGTGGCGATGCTACGCAAGCGCAAACTGACGTTAATGCATTTAGTTTATTAGAGCTGCCAGCCGATGGCTTTAGAAACTACTTTGATGCAGAAAAAAGCTATAAATCGCCAACTGAAATGCTAATAGATAAAGCGGATCAGCTTGACCTAACCGTGCCAGAAATGACCGTGTTAGTAGGCGGCTTACGTTCGCTTGATGCAAACTACAAAGGCACTGACTACGGCGTATTTACTGACAAGCCAGGCACTCTAAATAACGACTTCTTTGTTAATTTATTAGATATGTCGACGGTTTGGAAAAAGTCATCAGATGCGGGGATTTATCAAGGCTTTGATCGTCAATCAGGCGAGCAAAAGTACACTGCTACTTCGGTTGATCTGATTTTTGGTTCAAATTCAGAACTACGTGCAGTTGCTGAGGTGTATGCCTTTGATACATCAAAGCAAAAGTTTGTAGAAGACTTTGTTGCGGCATGGACTAAAGTAATGAACTTAGACCGTTAATTACCATTAAGTAATACAACCATAGCGCTGCAATTAATTGCAGCGCTTTTTTATTATTAAGCTATTTTAAAGCAACCACTCGCTCGCGCAAATCATCGGCATTAACCTTCTGTGCAGCAACCATTTCACCAATAGTCACACTGACCAACGACCACTTTGGTCTAGGCAATCGCCACTTGGTTTTTCGACTAAACATACTGCCCCATAGTCCATCTAAATGGACAGGAATAACAGGCACCGGTGTGCGCTGAATTATTTTTTCAATGCCACGGCGAAATATATCAACCTCGCCATCTCCACTGAGCTTGCCTTCAGGAAAAATTCCCACCAGCTCTCCACGCTCTAGTGCCTGAGCGATATCGTCAAAGGCTTTATTAAACGCCTTAGGATTTGCTTTTTCACTATCAATTGGAATGGCTTTGGCCATTTTAAACAACCAATTAAGTGCTGGTGAATAATAAATAGGGGCAAACACGACAAACCGAATTGGCCTAGGTGACGCGGCTAAAATAAACATCCAATCAACAAAGCTAACATGGTTACTCACCACCACGGCAGCCCCATCATCGGGCATATTAAGCGTTCCCTTAGTGCGTACTCGATACATGCAAATCGCTAAAATATAAATAATAAAACGTAAGAAAAACTCAGGCACTTTGCTATATATGTACAGCGATATCAGTAAATTAAGCCCTGCTAATAACAACAGTAATTGTGAAATCTCCCAGTGTAAAAGCGTTAGGGTAACAATACTTAAAACAGCGCTGCCCACCATAAATAAGGCGTTTAGTACATTATTGGCAGCAATCACTCGTGAACGGCTATCTGGGTGAGTACGCTGCTGAATAAGTGCATACAGTGGCACCGTATAAAAACCCGCAGCTATACCAATACCAGCCATCCAAATAAAGTGCCAGAGCATATCGCCGGTATTAATCACTTGTTCAAGGGTAAGCAGCGATTCATTAGTTTGGCGATAAAACTCAATGCTTGGCTCTTGGCTTAATAAATATAAAAACAAGCTAATTAAAAGCGCCCCAAAAGGCACAATGCCTAACTCAATACGTGAGCGCGATAGCTTCTCACAAAGTAAAGACCCCAATGCAATACTCAACGAAAACACCACTAAAGCTGAGGTAACCACCAGCTCATCGCCTCCCATTACATGTTTTACATAGTTAGGGAGCGCGGTTAATATCACTGCACCAATCAGCCAAAACCAGCTGATCCCCAATACTGATTTACCCACTGACTCGGTTTGTGCGTTAAGCACATTAAATACACTTTTGGTCGAGGAAATAGGATTAAGCGATACCTTTAAATTAGCATCATTCGCAGCACTTTTTGGTATAAAACGACTACTCAAATAACCAATAACCGCCAGGCTCACTATTGCAATACTTATATAAACAGGGCCTGCAGCTTGGGTTATATAATAAGTGCCAAATACGGTGCCCAATAAAATAGCCACAAAGGTGCCAGATTCAACTAACCCATTAGCTTTGGTTAATTCATGAGGAGCCACATGCTGCGGTAAAATAGAGTATTTAAGTGGCCCAAAAAAAGTACTTTGTAAACCCATTAAAAACACAGTACCTAACATTAACCAAACCTGCTCGGTTAAAATAGATACCACGCCCACCAGCATTATTGGAATTTCGCAAAACTTTACGATGCTGATCAACTTTGATTTTTCCAACTTTTCTGCAATTTGACCAGCCATGCCCGAAAATAAAAAGAATGGCAAAATAAATAATCCCGCAGCCACGTTAGAATAAAAAGCACCATCGGCCACCGTAGCAGCCTGAAAAATTAAAATAAGGAGGATTGATTGCTTGTAAACATTGTCATTTAAAGCGGAGAAAAACTGTGTCACAAACAGAGGTAAAAACCGTTTACTGCTCAGTAAAGCTCCTTGATATTGTTGTTTATTTTCCTTCATTACGGTCTCTTAAAATTAGCTACAGCGTTTAGATTACCACTGTGTAAAAGAAATACGAACCCACTTTTTTAAGTACGTGCTCAAAAATATACCTAATCGCTAACACGCAATAAAAATGATTAACAAATGAACAATGCAGCTAAATCTTGCGTATAAGTTGTTTATGAGTTGTAAATAAAACATCTATGTTCTAAAACTAAAAGGTGACTAAAAAAGGAGCATCTTTATGCCAACTACAAACACAATAGACAAAGACACCAAATTCGCACGTTGTTTAGAGTGCAACAAAGTAAATACATTTGCCGCTTTTCATTGGCTTTCGTTAGCGTTTAAGGATATGGCGCGCGCGCCCATGCTGAGCTTAATTTACGGTTTAATCTTCACACTTATTCCCGTAGCGATTGTTTACTCTGTTGTACTTACCGACAGCCACCTTGCCATACTGCCAGCCACGGTTGCATTTGCCTTAATAGGTCCTGTGTTTGCGGTTGGTTTGTACGATGTGGCTTGGGAGCTTGAAAAAGGCCATAAACCTACTTTAAGCCATTCATTAAAATCGATGTTTCGTAACCCTGTAGGTGAGTGGGGTTTTGCCGTGTTACTTATGGTAATTATGATTATTTGGATGCGCTTAGCTGCAATTGTTCATGCATTGTACCCAAGCCATGCAAACCCAACATTTGAAGAGCTTTCGGCGTTTTTAACCATAGGCAGTATTATTGGCGGTATTTTACTGGTTAGTGTGTTTTCAATTTCGGCGTTCACCCCGCAAATTATGATGGAAAGACGCGTTGATATAATGACTGCCGTGGTTTCTTCAATACATGCAGTTAAAGAAAATTTTGCAGCCATGCTGGTGTGGTCTATTTGTATATTTGTACTTGTGGCACTGGGCTTTGCTGCGGGTGCCGCTGGATTCATTATTATTATGCCACTACTTAGTTACGCTAGTTGGCACGGTTACATTGCGGTTATTAAAACTAAAAAAGAACGTGGTTACGAATAACATTCACCCACAGTCATTTTTTATCACTTAATAAAACGCTTTAGGGCGTTTTATTAAGTGATACCTGTTTCCCTCCTGTGAATTAAATCTGCAAAAACCTTGATCTCAATAAGGTGCAAAGCTTAAAAAGCGCGCTAATATAATGTGATATACCACACGCTTTATAAAGGAATAAACATGAGTCAAAACGTTGCAGACTTAATGACACCTAACCCATTCTCAGTGAATATAAAAAGTACTTTGCACGACGCACATAATTTAATGAAAGAAAAAAATGTTCGTCACATTCCCGTTATCGACGAAGATGGCGCATTTGTTGGCATGCTTACGCAAAAAATTATGGTCGCCAAAGTAATGGGGATCATGGCTACTTTTGGCGCAAATGCACTACAACGCAAAGAAAAACTCACAAAAGTAGAAGATATTATGGTGAGTGACTTTATTAGTGTCACTCCAGCCCAGCCATTATCAGATGTGGTTAAGTTTTTTGTAGAGAATCGCCATGGCTGTATGCCTGTGGTTAGCGAGCAAGGTCAGCTGGTAGGTATTTTAACCTCTTCTGATTTTGTGCGCTTAGCTGCGGCGCTATTATCTTAACTTAATAGCACAATAAAAAATCTGCGTTTTGAATTTACCCAAAGCGCAGCTATTTTTATAAACAAATACCTACCCAGAAGCCTCTTCGTATATAGCTAAGTCACTAACAGCCTGTTATGGTAAGCAGCTCTTTTCAGCAGTTATTACTAAAAGGTAATTTGTCATATGGCTAATCAATTAAATGTATTGGGAACTCGCCTACAGCTATGTTGTGGCAATGGCGGCTATACTCGCGAAGGGTTTTGCTATGTGCCAGATTCAGACTTTGGTAATCACAGTGTGTGCGCCATTATGACCGACGAATTTTTGCAATTTTCTAAGGCGCAAGGTAACGATTTAATTAGCCCTAATCCTTTGTATGATTTTGCGGGCTTAAAAGCTGGCGATAAGTGGTGCTTATGTGCGATTCGTTGGTATCATGCCATTGCTGCAAATGTTGCTCCTCCTGTTGTACTTGAAGCAACAAACCAAAAAGCGCTAGATATTATTCCCCTTGAAGTATTAAAAGCACATCAATATACCGGGTAATGATTTGAGCGCTCAGCTTGCAATATTAAAGTATTATAACCACCCTTTATGTTTAAAAAATAAATAAGGGGCAAAGCCCGACAGCAACATAATGCCAATTGCAAATGGATAACCCCATTCCCATTGTAGCTCAGGCATTATATTAAAATTCATACCATATACACTAGCCACTACTGTAGGCGGTAAGAAAACCACTGAGGCAATAGAAAAGGTTTTAATAATTTGATTTTGTTCAATATTAATAAAGCCTTGTGTTGAATCCATCAAAAAGTTCACCTTGTCGAACAAAAAGGTACAGTGCGACATTAAAGTTTCTATATCGAGTACAATTTCTCGAAGAGATTCGCGCTCGTCATTTTGCGCGCCTATACGGCGTATTAAAAACGAAATATTGCGTCGCGTATCCATTAAACATAAACGCACTTTACCATTAGCATCTTCTAAGCGAGCTATGCGACCAACCGCCTCTTCTAAGTCTGAGTTATCTTCTTCAAGTACATAAGCACTGAGCTTCTCTAATTGATGATGCATGTCTTCGAGCATATCCGCGTGGTTTTCAACTTTTTGATCAAATAAAGTGATTAATAATTGTTTTGCTGTATCGCATGCCACCTGACCTTTGCGCGCTCTTAAGCGCAGTAGTCTAAAATCAGCCAATTCCTCATCACGAATAGTAAGTAAGCAATTGTTTTGCAACAAACAAGCTACCGTTACAGTATTAAATCGCCCTTCATTAGGTGACATAAACAATGCATGCACATGTAAACCTTCATTATCGATAAAGCACCTTGACGACGTTTCAATCTCTTCTACATCTACCGAATCTGGAAAAGTTATATTGAGCGTTTTTGCAAGCGCATTTTGCTCCTGCGGTGTTGGATTAATAGTATCAATCCAATGTGCATTCTTTATGGATACTTCAACAGGGGTATTAGGTAAAGGCGCTAACTCTTTGATCACTCCTTGCTCGATGGAAAAAAACCTCAACATACACTTCTCCTTTAATGAATCTTTAAGTTGAGTATATGTAACAGGACATTAATCAACAATGATAATACCTTCATTATAACCACTATAAAGGGCACGCTATTCGCTAACACTTTAAAGTACTGCTGTTTTGCAGAATTTACAAAAAAGTGCATATTTTTCATATGCACTTAATCTTACTGCTTTATCAAGTACTATAAATAAAAATTAAACTGCTATTTTTCAGTTAGTTAAAACTATATCACTATCGGCATGACGATTGCTTCTATAAATACAAGAGGTGTTCGTTATCGCAATTTAAATACTCACTAGAGTAAAGCGAGCACTATTTTTGAAATAGTAGGAGGAATCATGAGTAACAGTAATAATGCAAATAAAGTCGCTGAATTTACCGCTCCCGGTGTAAAAAACGAATCAGCAAATAAAGCAATATCTGTACTAGAAAATCGCATGGTAGCGCTAATTGATTTACAGCTAACTTTAAAACATATTCATTGGAATGTAGTAGGTCCAAACTTTATTGGCGTACATGAAATGCTAGACCCACAAGTAGAAACCGTCCGTGAAATGACCGACACCATAGCAGAACGTATTGCCACTTTAGGCGGTGTCCCAGTTGGCACACCAAAATCGATTGTTGAGCGTCGTACATGGGAAGATTATGCCATAGGTAAAGGCTTAGTAACTGAACACTTAGCCGCATTAGACAAAGTATATAACGGCGTTAATGGTGATCACCGTAAAGCCATAGAATCACTTGCTGAGCTTGATCCGGTATCTGAAGATATGATCATTGCGCAACTTGCAGAGCTTGAGCAATATCAGTGGTTTGTTCGCGCCCACATAGAATCATCAACTGGTCAATTGAATAGCTAATTTTTAAAGCAGTCATTTGACTTACAAAGCCCAGTAACTTGCTGGGCTTTTTTGTTTTTAAACTATATTCCTTTTATTAATACACTAGAAATCCCCCGATTTAGCACATATAACACGTTTAGTTACTATACTTATTATTAAAGAGAACTTACTATCGACTCCTAATTATTAGCAGGGAATTTGAAGTGTTGTCGCGTCTATATAGCTTTATGCCAGGTTTACACACCTTATTTAATTATCAACGCCAATGGTTTGCTGATGATGTGAGGGCGGCATTATCGGTTGCAGCCGTTGCTTTACCTGTTGCTATAGCTTATGCGCAACTTACAGGCGTTAATGCTGCAGTTGGCCTGTATTCTTGCGTATTACCTATGATGCTTTATGCACTTTTTGGTACCTCTAAACAGCTTATTATTGGCCCTGATGCCGCAACATGTGCGGTTATTGCAGCAGTTGTTACTCCACTTGCTGCAGGCGATAGCTTTAAACATTGGCAATTAGTGATCACCATGACCGCAATGACCGGTTTTTGGTGCTTTATTGCCAGCCGCTTTAAGCTAGGTGTATTAGCCGACTTTTTATCTAAACCAATTTTAATGGGGTTACTAAACGGTGTGGCTATTACCATTATTGTTGGTCAGTTTTCTAAAGTATTTGGCTTTACCTTTGATGAGCGCTACTTGCTTGAGCGTTTAGGTGGCGTTCCTACGTATTTATCGCAAACTCATATTCCCACCTTATTAATGGCTTTATTTACCCTCGGCGTTTACTTTGTGTTAAAGCGCTTAAAACCTACATGGCCAGCCTCTATGTTTGCCATTGCACTAGGTGCGGTATTCGTTTGGTTGTTTAATTTAGAGCAGTTTGAAATAAAAACCATAGGCACAGTAACCGGTGGTTTGCCTGTGTTTAACACCCCAGTATTTGACGTGGGTATTATTCGAGAACTTGTTGTACCGGCACTCAACTTAGCCATAGTTAGCTTTGTCAGCATGATGCTAACGGCGCGAAGCTTTGCAGCAAAGAATGGCTACGACATCGATGCCGATAAAGAATTTAGAGCCTTGGGCATCGCTAATTTAGCGTCAGCATTATCACAAGGCTTTGCCGTTAGTGGTGCCGACTCACGCACAGCCGTAAACGACGACTCTGGCGGAAAAACCCAATTAGTTTCGATTATAGCTGCCGCTATTATTGGCGTTATCGCTCTTTTTTTAACGGCGCCGCTTGAGTTTATTCCCAGTGCTGCACTCGGGATTGTATTAATAATTGCCTCTGTTCACCTGCTTGATTTAAAGGCAATCTGGCAATTAAAATTTAAAGATAAGCAGGCATTTTACTTAGCCTTAGCCACACTTTTTGCTGTGCTGTTTATTGGTGTTATACCAGGAATTACCCTTGCTGTATTACTAGGGTTATTTCAATTTATTCGAACTGTTATGCGCCCATCAGACACCATTTTAGGTGTGGATATAAAAGGCGTAGTAAGAAGCTTAGACGAAACAGATAAAGCCAAAGCAGTACAAGGGGTTTTTATATATCGTTTTAATTCTCCTTTAACCTATTTTAATGCCAGTTATTTTAAACGCCGCTTGTTAGAGCAATATGCAAGACAAAAAGACGACACGCAATGTGTCATTATTGATGCTGTGCCCTGCTTCACTCATCTTGATTTAAGCGTTATGGCCATGCTCGCAGACCTAGATGTGATTTTTAAAAAACGAGGTATTCGATTAGAGCTAGCGGGAAGAAAACGCCAGCTACTTTCTTGGTTTAAAACCGCTGGTATCGCCTCAGGTAAAGACGGTATTTATATTCATTCAGACTTATACATTGCCTTACAAAAAAACAGCGTCAGTCAGCATGTCGACGAGGTTACGATGTTTCAATCGCAAAACTCCGAAGAGATAAATGCAGGTAATAATTAGGGTTATTATTTTTCCTCAACTACACTAGGGTCTGTTGACCTTTGTGGATTAAAATTTGTTCAAACTAGGGGCGGTTTAATCGCGGCGCGAGGTTTGTAACCTAGTGGGCTAAGTAAAAACCGAGTAACAAAGAGTAAATCGTCCCTAGGCAGAACCCTTCGGGCAGCGCCTGTTTGGCATTGATGCTACGTTATCGCCTATTTATGGGGAATAACCACACCACATAGGCTCTGTCTTGCCTAAATACCAAACAGACTGCTGCAAATTTAACCTTGAAAGGTCAACAGACCCTAGATGAGTCATTTATTGTGAATGACTCTTTATAAAAACAATAGAGTGTTCAAGCATTTTAATAAATCAACACTTGATAATAAGCGTAGCCTTATTACCTTTTCTTGCTACTTACTAAGCCTTAAAAATACAAACAATAGCCAGATGCAAATATCATACAGCGCAGTAAATACATAGTTTAGTCGCTAATGCGGTCGCTTTTAGTTTTAGCTAATTAGCCATAAGTAAACCTAATGAAAGACAAAGGAGCTACCATGAAATATACATTAATAATTTTATGCTTAATTGCACTTGCAGGTTGCGATAGAGGCGTTGATTCTCCAAGAGGATTTAGCTTACCAGAGGGAAATGCTGAAAAAGGTAAAGCCGTTTTTATAAAGTATGAGTGTTTGGCATGCCATACACTTGCAGGCGTAGAAGATGACAGTATAAAAAAACATGACGATATTTCTATCAGACTAGGCGGTAATAAAACCAAAATAGTCACTTATGCTGAGTTAGTTACATCGGTTATTAACCCTTCTCACCGCTTTTCAAGGCCTTACAGAGCTGATGCTAGAACCCCCGATGGAGCATCTAAAATGACGGTATTTAACGACACCATGACCGTTTCTGAACTCACTGATTTAGTGACCTTTTTACAACCAAATTATAAGCTTATTCCTTATCACAGAACGAAGTACTCAGATTACAAATAAATACTTATAAGTAAACATCAACAAAAAAGCCGTTATTAAACAACGGCTTTTATTATAGATTATGGATAACCCTATTCAGCATTAACCATGTCTTCAAACTTCATACCGGTTAACTTAGTCAGTACTTTAATTACATAAACAAAAATACCAATGAGCATGAGCATAGACGGAATAGCAATTACCGGATAACTCAATAGCGTCATTTCACCAAGCTGTTCGTTAAATTCAACGGAGCCTGCAGGGCTGGTAACAATCCATTTAGCAAGGATGTAATTCATCGTAGATGAAAACACAAAGGTAAGCGCTAAGAGGTAATTAGCATTGGTGATTTTTTGTTTAAAGCTCTGTGTATTGCCCCGTGCATCTAAGGCATCGTAAATAGCGTCTAGCTTAAATAAAAGTGAGTTTAATAAAAGTTTGGCTAGCAGGGGTTTACCAAAAAAGCCCGACATCAGCACGGTAAAACCAATGATTGCCGGAATAGCCGCTTCTTTAATAGCTAACCACTCAACGTTTAGCTCAAACAAGGCAATACCACCGGTAAGCAAAGTACTTAAAAAACCTAAAAGCGAGATGAAGTTTAATGAGCCCGCTTTAATAAAATCATAAATCCCATAGCTAATGGGGAATATAAGCGCGACAATTAAGCCAGCCACACTGCCTAAATATTCAGGGCCAGAAAACTTCATTAAAATGACTGAAGGGATGATGATATTAAATACTATTTCGATAAGCGGATTATTTTTTTTACGCTTATTTGTAGCTTGATTATTACTGGTCATTTTTAGTTCCAAAAAATATTACTGCTGCCATTAATTTCCCCTAATGTGGAATAAATAATGCTAAATATTGCTTCTTTGCATAATACCCGCAATAAGCCCGCTATTCTAGCATGGCACTTAGTCATATTATTTTATTATGTAGCGCTTACTCTGCAGTAAAATAGGTATAAATTGAGACGTTAATTAAATCACCAGTCGTATTTTCAGCCCTCAAAGACTATATTAGAACTACAAAAAATAAATTAGTTTAAAGTCATGCTCAGTAGTAAGTATTTATCTACATCGTACTTTTGGTTATTTTTATTGATGGTTTGTGTGCATCAAAAGGCCGCTGCCAAACAAATTATTGCTGTTGCCGAATTAAGTGGACTGTTTCAACACGCTGCTAATAATCAACACCAAGGGGTTTATCATGCGTTATTAACCAAAGCACTCGCAGATGCAAAACTGAGTGATCAATACATAATTGAAGTCATGCCAATGAAACGCGCTAAGCTTGAGTTTTTAAAACAAACTGTTGCTTGCTATGCACCAGGTGAGGACACCTTTGATGGCTCAGAAGGGATTACATTACCTAAAAACATTTTACACAGCACACCTTTTAACAAAGCACTGATCAAAGTGGTTTCTAATAACCCAAAGCGAGTTATTTCAAACGTAGGCCAAATTAATAACAGCGATATTATTAGCATTGTTCGAGGGGTGCCCAGTAGTCGTGAGCTAGATAGAATAAAAGAAAAAGCCAAAATAGTAATTGAAGTAAATAGCGAAATGGAAAGCTTACAACTTTTATTACTCGGGCGAGTAGACTTAATATTAGCGTTTTACCCCGATATTAACTTTGCCTATAAAGCGTTAAATATACACCCCCATCTACCCTATAGTAATAACTACTCACCGGTGAGCATTAACGATAATATTATTTGCCACCCAAGCTATAAAAAAGACTTTGAAAAAATAAACAAAAAAATTACCGAATATCTGCAAAACGGTGAAATGAAAATATTATTAAATGATTATTTTATTCATTAACCTCTATTTAAAGCCTGCATAGGGTTGCGCCATATAAAACTCCCTTTTACAGCTTGGAAAACCTTCTCGCTTGCTCTAGTATCTAGTTGTCTTAGCTCATAATTTGCATTTTAATGAAATCATTTCCGTCACTGTACTTTGCCAATTTATTTTTAATTATTGGTACCGGTTTACTTACTACCTATTTAGCGCTTTATTTAGGTAAACAAGGCACGTCTACGTTTTGGATAGGCTTAATGACCTCGTGTTATTACCTTGGCTTATTACTGGGTTCAAAACTTGGCTATCATCTTATTAAATCGGTAGGTCACATCAGAACCTTTGCCGCCAGTACTGCTGCAGTGACAGCCTGTGTGGCTGCTCACGGCGTGAGTGATAATCTTTATATATGGTTAGGCCTTAGGCTTTTTGTTGGCTTAGGTATGATGTGTAATTACATGGTGCTAGAAAGCTGGCTGAATGAACAGTCAGCCCCCGAATCACGCGGCCGCGTATTCTCGTTTTATATGATCACTTCATACTTGGGGATGATTTTAGGGCAATTAGCGCTCGCACAATTTCCTGAGCTAGGTTATGCGCCGCTATTTTTGGTGTGCATGGCGTTAGCAATCGGTATTATTCCTATTTCTATCACCCGTAGAATTCACCCAAAACCCTTAAAACCGATAAAAATGAGCCTATTTGATTACGCTAAAAAAGTGCCACAATCGCTTACCGCGGTCCACTTTGCAGGCATTATCAATGGTAGCTTTTATGGTCTAGCACCTATTTTTGCTAAGCTATCTGGCTTTAACGCCGCTGAAATTGCTATTTTTATGTCGCTAACTATTTTAGCCGGCCTGCTAGCACAGTGGCCAATGGGCATGCTTTCTGACCGTATTCGCCGTAGTTTATTAATTCGTACTAATGCCATAGCCATAGGCATTGTGAGTTTGGCATTGTTTTTATTACCAAGCTCACAGTTAATTGCTTACATACTCACCTTTATATTTGGTTTGTTTGCCTTTACTTTATATCCGCTTTGTTCGGCATTGGCCAATTCGCGAGTTGAAGACGAAGAACGCGTGGGCGTGTCATCAGCGTTATTGGTTGCTTTTGGCGCCGGTGCAGCAATAGGCTCAACAGTTAACGCACAGATCATGAGCTACTTTGGTCACCAAGCATTGTATGCGTCTATTTCGCTATTAACCGTAACCATGTATTTATTACTCACGTTTATTAATTCTAAACAAAAAGTAGAGCAGCCTGAACCCAGTGATTATGTGGTCGGTACTTCAGATGTAACTAACTCGCCACTGGCAGCGACTATGGATCCGCGTATTGAAGAAACTACCGCGCAAGATCAAATGTTGGTTGTAGATGACGAAGAAATAGACGATGAGTTTTTTGAACATCCCCAAGGGGAGCTATTTAAAGATCTAGAAAACGAGCAAAATATGAAAAGTTAAACTTCCATTCGAAGCATTGATAAGAATCATAAAAAAGGGGGACTCCCCCTTCTTTGTTGATTTAATACTTAAAAACTTTATTGGCTTATCTGTGGCTTAAGATCGCTTAAATCTAAATGGATAGTCATTTCAAAATTCTCAGGCTGCACAGCAACATCACTTAAACCTGTTCTCGCAAAATAATCTTCAAAGCCTTGCTGATATTTAGCCGAAAACTGCGTATACGCGCTAATAAACAAACTTAGCTTTTTAGCTATTATTGGATAGGTAGCGGCAAGCTCCCGCAATTTTTCAGGTTCAGCAAAGGCAAATTCAGCATAAATATTAAAGTCGTTCACAATATTAGTTTTACCATAATCAGATAAGAAACCTGCGTTATAATCGGGTGCAGATTTATACTTTGTAAGCGCATCAAAATTAGATGCTGCGGGTTTCCAACCTTTTGGAAGTAAGGTTTGCCATGCGAATATAACAATCCTCAAATATGGTCTCAATTCGAGGAGTTAACAAAAAACCTAATAAAGCTGCGAAATTCAAATAACTTTTAACCCGTCAAATACAAAAGTAAAACTTTGAAGATTAAAGGCTTGGGAGAGTTTAAATGAAAAAAATACTATTCCTATTATTAACCTTGATATTTGTATCTGCTTGCGATGTGCAACAAAGCGAGCCTGAAATACCGAATAAGCCTAGTGAAGTACCAGATAAAGCATTTTGGGTCGGTGGTTTAGACGGCGGTGTATTTGTGCTAATAGAAAAAAATAAAAATTTAGAAGCAAATGAATATCTAGGTGAAATATATTATGTATCCGGAGATATAGCGTATAAAGGAAAAATGAGTATATTGCCAAAAGATAGTGCCATTATAGATTATATGAACCCTAAAACTTACCAAGGGTGGGATGGAGATACCTTGTATGTTTTAGGGAATAAGCAACTCAAAGTTCAAGAGTAAGCCTACAAAACAAAAAAGCCTGCAGATTTGCAGGCTTTAAATTCAATCACTTTGTTGGGTTTCGCTACGCTCTACCCAACCTACAACACAATCAAGCTCGTTACTAAGTAAGCCACAAACGTTAGGCCGCCGCCTACTAATGCATAGGGTAACTGGGTTTTAACGTGGGTGAGTAAATCACAACCCGAGGCGATGGCAGATACCGCGCTGGTGTCGGATATTGGGGAACAATGATCGCCAAAAATACCGCCGCCTAAAATAGCGCCTACCACCAGCGATGGCGGTAAACCAAGCGCTTGAATAAGCGGTACACCAATGGGGATGAGGATGGCAAACGTGCCCCACGAGGTGCCTGTAGTAAACGACATAACCGCACCTGTTAAAAACAGCACTGGCACTATTAAATATATCGGTAAATAATCGCCAACCAAAGATGCCACAAACACGCCTGTACCTAGCTCTTTTAAGCTTGCACCCAGTGTAAGCGACAACAGCACTATGGCCACTAACGGCATTAATTCGCCCATGCCTTTAAAGCCGGTATCAACAAGTTGGTGGTGGGTAAATTGGCGCGAACTAATCATTAAACAATAGGCTACAACAATAGCCAACACCGTGGCGTACAATACTGATTTTGAACCGCTGCCCTCGGCAAGTACGCCGTTACCGGTATAAAACATAAAGCCAACCATACTAACAATTAACGTTGACAGTGGCACTAGCATAAAGCGTGCTTTAGAGCCTTTTACTTCTTCTTTTAGCTCGGTTGTTTGTAGCTCTAGTTTTTGTTCAGCCACTTTCATTGGGCCATGTACTTTATCAAAGGCAATGGTATAAAAAACAATAACCAAGGTGATTATGGCGTAAAAGTTATAGCCTACACTGCCCCACAGCACCGATACGGCCGACTCGCCTAATTCGTAATTACCTAGCAAGCCCAGTACGAATGCACCCCAGCCGTTTAGTAATATTAAAATACACACAGGGGCGCTGGTGCTATCGATTATGTAGGCTAAACGCGCGCGGCTCATTTTAAATTTGTCGAACAGGCCGCGAGATAAAATACCCGAGGTAAGCACACTTAAGTTTGACTCTATAAATACCGCAACGCCGGTAAACATAGTTAAAAAGCCCACTTGGCGCTTACTTTTAGCAACGCCTTTGTTCATCAGTAAATTAACAGTAGCAGCAACACCGCCAGATTCGCGAATATAGGCAAGTAAGGCGCCTATTAAAATACTAAAGATGAGTATGCGGGTATTACCGGGAGAACTGGCCACAGCAACTATGCGCTCAATGCTATTTAAAAACGTAGTAAATACGCTATTTCCTTCACCCTGAATGGCCAGTAAAAACTCTGATGAAGCCACTGCCACCAAAAGAGCCATAATCACTTCTTTACGCCAAAACACGATAGCAATGGCAATCAGTGGCGGTAAAATAGAATACCAATGCATAAACAAACCTTATTTATTTTTATAATGACGACGCTTTACTTAACTTAATAGATATAAGCACTTAAGTCACTTATTAACACTTATTGATTTAATAATGCCTCATAAACAAGCGACACAATAGAGCCATATTGCGCTGTTTCAAAATTTTTCCCTACGAATTGATAGCGCTTTTCAGTGCCTTTAATAGGAGTATGCCGCGCATTAGTCAGTAAAATAATGGCCAAATCGTAAGCCGGATCAATCACGGTGACTGTGCCTGTCCACCCTGTGTGGCCATAGGCCTGAGCGCTGGCATAAGGGCCAAAGTGCCAACGCCGCGCTTGGTTATTTCCAGCAAGACGAAAGCCTAACCCGTAGGTTTCATCACTGCTTTGTGGCGTTAAAAATTGCGCTAAGCTACTAGCGTTAAAAATTTGCGTATCGCCATAACCACCTTTGTTAAGTAGAACTTGGCACAGCACAGCTAAATCGGGAGCGTTACTAAATAATCCCGCATGGCCTGCAACACCATCGAGCGAATAATAAGCACGTTCGTCATGCACCTGCCCTTGCAGTACATTGGTGCGAATATTATCAAAATGAATACGCCCATCTCGAGTATTACCGCTAAGCTCCGTGGCAGCAAACTGCTGACGATTAAAACCTTTTTTAAGCGGATTAAATAAGGTGTTATTGAGTTTTAAAGGCGCGTAAATATGCTGCTCTAGGTATTCATCGAGTGGTTGGCCGCTAATTCGCTCAATTAAAACCCCTAAAATCATGTAATCAATATCAGAGTAAACATGCGGCGCTGTAGGTTCAGCGGTTAATGGCACACTTGTTAATAATAGCTGTTTAGTGGTTTCGCTTGTTTGTGAGAAAAACGCATCGCCGTAAGCCGTGTCTTTTCGATGAAAATCAAACACTGGCGGATAACCGGCACTATGAGTTAGTAAGTCTTTTACTTGGCGGTGCTCTCGGCCGCCTCCCTGATACTCTTTTAGGTATGAATGCACCGTATGATTTATGTTTAACTGCCCCTCGCTGACCAATTTCATTAATGCAAAGTTAGTAGCAAATATTTTAGTATTTGAGGCTAAGTCAAATAAGGTATTGGTTTGCATAGGCTCTGGGCGCAGTAGCATTAAATCACTTTGCTGATATTGTTTTGCATCGCCATACGCGGTTAATTTTAATACCTTACCCGCTTTAACAACCGCTAGTACTGCTCCTGGAAAGCCTGCTTTTATATCGTTTTCAATTAAGGTATCAACTTGGCTAAAGTCGATTTCTTTTGTGGCGGTATTTTCTAAGGTAGCAAATGCAAAGCGCAGGGTTAAACTGCCGCCAGCAGGTTGAATATTCTCTACCTTAAAGGTGTTCACGCCGTTATGCGTATAGTGCCCTAAATTAAAGTCGTACTCGGTGTTAGCGCGTAAAGGCTCATTAAGAGAGAGCTTTTTATTATTGATGTATATATCGGCGCTAACCGCACTGACATTTTGTAGCAATAGTTCTCCACGGCCCCGGTAGGCTTTAAAAGTGCCGCGGTTATTTACATATTCTCTGCTGCTAGGATTTGGCTCAGGAAAGGTAGCAATCACCTGCGCATTAGCTAACGCGTTGATATGATTAACCGTTAAAGGGCGCTCTGATTTAATTGCTGTAGAGCGACTACAGCCAGCAATAATAATGCTCAGCAGCAATATAACTACTTTATAGTACGTTTTATTATTTATCATTTTTAAAGCCCAATGCACGCATCCCTTTTATTAATACAGCAAATAAGGCGCTCTTTGCTGTTTAAACTGTTTAAGCCCGGCTTGCCAACTTTGTTTAATTTCCTCAGCTGAGTGCCCTGCTTCTATGGCGAGCCTTAATTTATCGGTACCTGCGAGCTTATCCATAAAATCGGCACGTTCAAAAAACACCTGCTTAGCCTGTGTAAGCTGCTGGTAAGCATTAATTAAATAATTTAAGTTTAAGCCTGTGATATTACTATGGCGTAAATCAATCCCTTTCACTAGCTGGTCTTTAAATTTAGGATTAAGCGCTGCGCCTTTTATTGAACGCGGGGTAAAGCTAAAGTCCCCAAGTGCTACTGGTGAATAACCAATAACCTGAAAGGCAAAGTCAGTTCCTCTACCTATACTAATAGGAGTGGCTTCAAAAAAGCAAAGTGATGGATAAAGCGCAATTGATTGATCGTTGGGTAAATTAGGGCTTGGTTTTACCGGCAAACTGTATGACGTTGTGCGGGTGTAGCCGGCAACAGGGATCACGTTTAGCTTTAAATCACGAGCCTGATTGATCCACCCCTCACCTTTGATCATGTTAGCAAGCTCGCCTACCGTCATACCATGCAGTACAGGGATTGGGTGCATACCCACAAACGATTTAAATTCTGCTTCTAATAATGGGCCGTCAATGTGGCTAATATTAGGATTTGGCCTATCGAGTACTATAAATTCAACACCTTGCTCTGCCGCGGCTTCCATCATGTAATGCATAGAGCTTATGTAGGTATAAAAACGTACGCCCACGTCTTGAATATCAAAAATTATCACATCAACATTTTGCAATGACTCGGGGGTTGGCTTTTTGTGTTTACCGTAAATAGAAATAAGCGCAATACCAGTTTTGCTATCAACGGCGTTTTGTACATGAGCACCGGCATCGTGATCGCCTCGAAAGCCATGCTCAGGTGCAAAAATTTTAGTGATGTTGATGTTTTTAGCCAGCAAGCTATCAACTAAATGCGTTTGCCCCACAAGAGAGGTTTGGTTAACCACCAGCCCTACACGTTTGTTTTTTAATTGGGGTGCATACATAGCAAATTGCTCTGCACCTACGGCGATTGCATGTTTAGTCTCATTTGCATGTGTAGCAACGGTAAAAAGTGCACTTAGTATAAAAAAGAAGGTAAAAAACACGGTTTTAAACATACAGCAAGATCCTTTTAAACAAGGCATTTAAAATAACACAGCTAAGTTTAAAGAGCAGCTTAGGTTTTAAGAATTAGCGGTCAGCGGTCAGCGGTCAGCGGTCAGCGGTCAGCGGTCAGC
>NZ_LYRQ01000055.1:0-9314 GCF_001661605.1 Pseudoalteromonas sp. MQS005
TCAGCGGTCAGCGGTCAGCGGTCAGCGGTCAGCGGTCAGCGGTCAGCGGTCAGCGGTCAGCGGTCAGCGGTCAGCGGTCAGCGGTCAGGTAATAAAAATAAAACACCGAGCCTTTTGCAAGCGCAATTTTTATATTGTAGGCGGGAGTTTACCTCGCGCAGGTTTTAGGTTTTAGCAATGAGAAACTGTGTTTCTAACGTGAGTAAGCTCTACGTCCACATTGAAAAATTGCGGTGATATTATTTGTAGAATGTAGCTTGCTGGTGTTTAAATACTCATGGTGATTTTGAACGTCTCATTTACCCCTCATTCATTTCTTTTTGTGCATTTAAGTTTGTAAGGGCGTTATTCACAAAGAGGTTAAGAGGCGCTGCGCTTTTAGAGAAGTGATTAAAACATTATAAATCAGAAGCTGCGCTTCTAACGTAAGCAAGCTCTCCGTCCACATTGATAATGTTGGCGGTGGTGTTACCAAAAAACCACCGTTATTGTTTTATTAAGCTCTTTAAGTTTTTACTGTACGTTCTACTTACCTTGAGTGTTTTTTCGTTATCTAACACCGCCATATATTCAGAATTACGTAATGGGTTGAGCTGTTTAATGTGGCTTAAATTAACAATGGTTGATTTATGTATGCGTAAGAAGTCTTCTGGCAGGGTATTTTTTTCAAGATCTTTTAAACGCGCACGCATTACATGGGTTTCAGCCAGTGTATGAACACACATATAATCGCCTGCGGCATCAATCCATAAAATATCTTTAAACGGAATTATTTGAATTGGGTTTTTAGCATCTTGGATGACTAAGTTTTCGGCTTCAAATTTATATTCTGAGTTTTTTGAGCTTTCTAATTCTTGATGTTCGTTTTCTATCAGCGATTGGTGTACTTCAATCAATGTGTTTTTTCTGTGGAGTTGCTCTGTTTTTACTACCCTTTCTATGGCTTCTGCAAGGCGAGCTAACTTAACGGGCTTGAGTAAGTAGTCAAGGGCTCTTACCTCAAATGCTTTAACGGCATGCTGGTGAAACGCAGTAACAAAAATAACCGCTGGACAGCTTTCTGGTTGAAAATATTTAATTAGTTCAAAGCCTGATTTTGTTGGCATTTCTATATCTAGAAACACTAAATCAACGTCATGTTTGTTAAGTACGTTAATAGCGTCATCAACACTTTGTGCACTGCCAATCACTTCAATTTCAGCAAAGGCCTCTAAACGAATACGCAACCCTTCAATAGCGCTGTATTCATCGTCAACAAGTAATGTTTTTAATTGAATCATTATTGCAAACCATTAATAGGAAGAGAAATACAAAGCCATGCGCCGCCTAATTTGGCATTGCCTTTCTCAATGCGATGGCTATTTCCATACATTAATTTTAAGCGTTGCTCGCAATTAGCCAAGCCAATGCCCCTTTTCGATTTTTTATTATCGTCAAACCCTTTACCAGTATCTGCAACTTTAATGAGCAATGCGGTTTTTGTTTTTTCAACTTTAATTGTGATCACCATTTTTTGATCTGCTCGCATACCATGTTTTAACGCGTTTTCTACCAATGGTTGAATTAATAAAGAAGGTATTAATAAATCGTTGCATGGTTCATCAACGTTAATATTAACCTCTAACCGGTCAGTAAATCGACATTGCTCTATATCTAAGTAGGTTTTTAAAATGGCAATTTCTTCTTTAATCGCTACTTTTTCAAGCGGATCGGTATACAAACTATGGCGCAATAGATCACACAGTTTTTCGAGCATATTCACTGCCTGCAAACTTTCTTTTTTTAAGATTAAGGTGCAAATAGCATTAATGCTGTTAAACATAAAGTGCGGATTAAGCTGATATCGAAGCATTTTAAGCTGTGATTCTTTAGCAAGGTGTGTTGCTTCGGCGGCTTTTTGAGTTTGCTCTAAATTGTCGAGATATATTTTGATCCCGTAATAAAAAGCAGTCCATGTTGAGAGCATAGTTAACGATGCAGACGTCCATGTACCAAAGTCAAACCACGACATGGAAAGCCACCAATTGCCATATAACCACTGCAAAGACGCCCATTTAATTTGTGTCCAAATTAATGTGGCAGTTAACAGCAGCACCAGATGCAGTGCTATTTTAACTTTAATCCCTTGCCTATTTGAGCAGTTATAAGCCCTTCTTAAAAGCAAGGTGATTAAAAAGCCACACGCTACATCAATAACTAAATGCGGAATGTGTATCGACCATGGCTCGTCGCTTGGTATTTTTATCATTAGCTCGGTCAGCATTGCATACACAATCCAACCGCAGCTCTGAAACAACCAGAAAAGATGACTTCTGGGATTTTTGGAATTCAAATTAATACGTCCAACTTTAAAGGCAGTTGAATAGCTTACTTATTATCAACTGCCTTTGCCTTATTTATTTTGAGCACGTGATTGATAATGCGTCATTATTAGGTTTTGCAGTCAACGCGATATCTGCAACTGCTAAACTTAAACGCTGAGCTGAAATACGAATTACATCTGACATAGATTGTTCAATCAGTTCGCTATCGGCGCAATTGAGTGCGATTGATAAAGTATGCCAGTGCTTATCTGCCATTGTTTTTTCAAACGATGAAAAATCAATACTTCTTAAACAGTTATCTAAATTACACATTACTTGTAACTGAGCACCTTGCTCTGGAGCTTTATCTAATCGCATCTTTAGTTCAAGGTAACCTGATTTAAATTTGCGTTCGAGTAGTGTAGGTTTTAAGTAACTTAGGCTAAGCGTTGCATCTGAGGATTGAGATTGCCACTTAAACTGCCTTGCATCCTCTTGATACGATAAATTAACCGATTGCATTAACAAACTTTTTTTATCGCCACTGGTGGCCGATGAACCACTAGTTAAAACCTTTGCTGTTGTATCAGCTAACGCCCAAGTGAGATTTTTAGCTAAACTTTTTACAAACAATGGGTGTGCATCGCTTTTAACGATTTTTTTAGGGCTTGTAGTTTCACTCACAACAGGTATGTTTACTGTGTCTTGATAAGTTAGCCCGTAGCCATAGGCAAAGAGCGGGTCGTAATTTACATCGCCTAAGTTAAGGCTAAATTGGTCGTCGTATTTAGGCCACGAAAAACTCAACTTACCAGTAAAATCAAACTGGCTGTTACCGTTTTTATCTGTTAGTAATACGTCTGCAACTCCCTCACCCTCAGAGCCTGGTAACCATGCAGCAACAAAGGCATCTGATGCATTGAGCTCTTTATTGACCCAAAGCGGGCGACCACTTAAAAATACGGTGACTACCGGAATATTGTCTGCCTTAAGTTTTTTCAGCAGTGCAAGAGCGTGTTTGCTTTCATGCTGAAACTCTAGCATTTCTATATCACCAAACCACTCAGCATAAGGCTCTTCACCAATAACAACAATAGCTACATCTGGCTTGGTTTTATATTCACCAGACTCACTTAAGCTTATTTCACCGCCTGCTTTTAATACTTGCGACTTTAAACCTGCATAAATAGAGGTCGCATTTGGAAAGTCGCTATTAGTATTGTCTGTGCCCTGCCAAGAAACACTCCAGCCACCCGCTTGCATATTAATTGCATTCGCGCCTTTACCGGCAACTAAGATGCGGCTATGCGCTTTTATTGGCAAAACGTTTTCGTTGTTTTTTAATAGAACGAGTGACTTGCGAACCGCTTCTCTTGCCAAAGTGCGATGCTCATTAGCGCCTAACCACTGCGGGTGTTGTGATTCAGGTCGTGCTGATGGTTTACCCTTTGTAAACACCCCCCAGCGGATTTTAGCCCTTAAAAAGCGTCTAACCGCATCGTTTATTCTTGATTCGGCTATTACCCCCTCTTTCACTTGCTTAACAGTATTATGATAAAACGCTTCAAAATGCTCTGGCACCATGATTACATCAACACCTGCGTTTATGGCTTGGGCGCATTGCTCTAAATCGCAGCCTTCTACAAACTTATGCGCATTCCAGTCGCTTACTACAAACCCATCAAAACCAAGTTGGTTTTTAAGTACATCCGTTAATAAATGCTTATCGCCATGTACACGTTTGCCATTCCAACTATTAAAGGATGCCATCACTGATTGCACGCCTTCATTAATAGCAGAAAAATAACCTGCGCTGTGAATATCTCTTAATCCTTTTTCATCGATAAGCGTATTTCCGCGATCAACGCCTCGCTCAGTGCCACCATCACCCACAAAGTGCTTAGCGGTGGCAATACGGTTACTGCCTTTTAAAAAGTCAGCGCCTATGTCACCTTGAATACCGGTAACCATACTACCTGCATACAACCTAACTAATTCAGGGTCTTCTGAGTAACTTTCATAAGTTCTGCCCCAGCGATCATCTCTAACTACAGCAACAGTAGGCGCAAAACTCCATTCAATCCCTGTAGCAGATACTTCCTTTGCTGTTGCTTGGCCTATGCGTTTAATTAAATCAGCATCATGCGCAGCTCCTAAGCCAATATTGTGCGGAAATAACGTAGCGCCATACACATTACTATGCCCATGCATGGCATCGGTTCCCCATACCGTCGGGATCGCAATACCATCTATGGTCGAATCCATAGAGGCTAGGTACATTTCATCTGCGTATTTTAACCAAGTAGCTTGATCCGCTCGTTTATTTCCGTAAGGCGCAGTATTTCCGCCATTTAGATAAGAGCCAAATCCATACTTTTTCATTTGCTCTACACTTAAATAACCAATTTCTGGCTGGATCATTTGCGCCACTTTTTGCTCTAAAGTCATTGTTGCGAGCAGTTTATCAATCTGTTTTTCAACGGCTGGATCACGCTTAAGTTGCGTATTCACATAAGGCCAGTTAACTTGCTGATTGTCTGCACTCAATACATTTTGACAGTTGAACATGCCAAAAACAGGCAATAAGCAAAGTAATAATTTAGGGTGTTTTATTTTCGACATTTAAAACCTTCGAGATTAAATACTGTTTTATAAAATACGGACTGATTAATTTAGTGTGGAATATATTCAATAAAATCATAATATGCCCATGAAGGGCTGTCGTAGTATTGACCCGGAAAGTAATTCCCTTGAGTCGAGTTGTCACCATTCCACTGGTTAATCATTATTTTTGTTTTATCAATTGGCCATGCATAGCCGGGAATTTCATTATCGGCTATTACGCCATCCCCATTGTCTTTGTACATCACTCTAATTGTTTTCTCGTTTCCTTGTGAGTCGTACAGATACCAACGAATTGATGAGCTTGACCAATCAAAGCCAATGGTTAATAAGTTTTCTCTGTAATCAAGCCCAAACTGGCTTAAATCGATATCCTTTTCCCAACTTTGATACATGCCTCCTTGGGGCTGGTAAATCACATTGGTATGAACAACATTGCCTAAAGAAGGTAATAGTTCGATATCTATTTCTTGCCATGCGCGTCCTGGCGAATCCCACCATGAGGTATAAGTAAAAATAGAAGACACGGTACCGGCGATATTGCCCGACTTAACACTGCCTTGTACCTTACCAAAACTATAAAAGTGATTACTTTGCAGCTCAGCACATGCACCTTGTGACAGAGAAAGGGTGATGCCGTGTTGACTTGGGTTAATCATTCTTGGGACAAATTCGCAGCCAAAAGGTGAGCCATTATCGCCACTACGTGCACTCCAAAGAGTCGTGTCAAATCCCCACGAAAAATCGTCTTTAAAATAGTTAGCGTATGTGGCGGGTGAAATTACTATAAGGCCAGCAACTAAGGTTGAAATTAACTTCGTTTTCATTATTAAATCCTTATTTAATCAAGCACCTCCTACTGTACTTTAGCCTGTAGGAGGGTAACTTTTACTCGGTTATTTAGAATGAAAAACCCGCTCTAATACCGTAGTATCTCGGCATACCAAAGCTGCCTTTTGGGATCCCCTTACCAGTATTATTCCAGTATTGAATAGTTTCATCTGAAGCATTATTAACAAACACTTCTGCAAACCAGTTTTGTCCTTGCGGCTCATACTTAATAGAGGCGTTAAATACGGCAAACGCATCGCGGCTATCATCGATATATTTTGTTGCTTCATCTGGCACTTGAAAATCCATGTCATCTAAATGTTTATCAACATTCCATACCGTTGAGTACGACTCATCTTTCCAACTGGCATTTAACCATGCGTGAACAAAACCATACTCTCCTAAGTTGAGTGTATGTGTGTAACTGATATTGGCGGTAAACTCAGGGGTCATTGCTAAATTATTCCCCTTAAGATTGGTAGCTAACAGGGTATTTTCAGGATTTTTTGATTCTTCATAAGAAATATCAAACAGATACTCCGCGTCGTAATCCCATTTAGTATTCCAATCTTCAGTAACTTTTGCATCAGTCCACGTTACGTAACCACTAATTCGACCATTTGGATACGGCTTCCAATCAAACTCAAGCTCAATCCCTTTTATTGTTGAGCCAGGGACATTTTGTGTGTAGTAAGCTATAACTGGCTTGTTTTGAAAATCGAGTACAGGCTCGCCATTACCGTCTAAAACGGGAGAGCCATCTTCATCTTCTACCACAGATAAACGCTCTACGTTACCAATAGAGCCCACTGATGCGTATTGCATGTCGGTGTAATCTGTGTAGAAAAATGCGGCTTTTAGGTTTAATGAGTTATCAAAGAAGCTCGATTTAGCACCCAATTCCCATGTTAGTACTTCTTCTGGGTCGAACTTGGTTTCAAAACGAGTAACGTCACCGGTTCTGTCATTTACCACTTCGTAAACATCACCAATACCACCGGCTTTAAAGCCACTGGCAAGATAGGTATAAACCATGGTTTCAGGTGAAATGTCATAATCTAAACCAACACGAAAATCATGGTGTTTCCAACTTCCCTTATTGTCGTTTTCAAAGTATGACGCATAAATAGAAGGATCTTCGTAGTAGTCAACAGGAAGGTTATTTAAATCAGTTCTATTTAACCAACCTACGGCGCAGCCATCAGCATTAGAACAGCGATAGGTTTTTCCGCCTTTATCTTCTTTTGTTTCATCACTAAATCGATAGCCAAGTGTTAGGTGTAACTTTTCAGTTAAGTTGTATGTACCTTGACCAAATAATGCGAGGGCGTCGGTAGAGCGATCGGGTTGATCCCAAAACGCTTTGTCATCCATAGGATTATCGTAATAACCTAAGGTTTTTGTTCTTTCATGAAAGTAATTAATACCTGCAATCCAGATAAAGTCGCCATATTCATCAGATTGTATTTGCAGCTCAGTTGAAAAAGACTCTGCGCCAGTGCCGTCTAAAAAGTAAGTTGCGCCATCCCAAGGGTCTAAACCTACTTCACTATCTTGTGCTGAAGAGCGTTCCATATCTTCATAGCCCAATAACCAGACAAGTGAATATTCATCGTTTATGTTGTAATTAAGGGTGTTTCTTAAGTACGTGATATCTAAATTAAGCTTACCGGGCACATTTACAACCGCCTGATAAGTATTATCGCTGGGTAAAAAGTTAGTGCAGTCTCCCCCTAGTTCAGCACTTCTGCCACGAATTTTATCGCAGTTAACTAAATCTAGGTTGTTATTGCTGTCATTTACATACTTTTGAAAAACAGTGTGGTTTGAAAAATTGCCGCCCAAAGGCTCCCACAAGGTGCTAATTCTAAATGAATATTCATCAGCATTATTGTAAAAATTGCTTTTATCAGCCGGTGTTAGCGCGCGAACTTTTTGCGCTTCTGGATCTGTGCCAGCGCCATCTATCCACCAGTTTTCTCGTTGGGTAATTGTTTGACCCACGCCTTGATAAGAATCTTCAGAGATTACTGGCGCATTAAGAATATCGTCGCTTAAGCGTCTTGAGTCATATTGGTTAGGATCGTAATACCCTTCTAAATAAGAATCCCGTTTCAAGCCTTTTCCTGAAAACCTAACGGCAAATTCATCATTAATAGGAATATTTAAGACTGCATCAATATTTTTACTATTAAAGTTTCCCGCTTCAATACTGACGTTGCCATATAAACCGGTAAACTCTGGTTTTGCTGAAATAACATTAATACTACCCACCGTTGAGTTACGACCAAATAGAGTGCCTTGTGGACCCCTTAGAGCTTCAACCCTGTCTATGTCGTACATCAATGCAAGGGCACCTTGCATACGTGGTGAGTAAATACCATCAAGGTGAACACCAACAGCCGGATCGCCAAGCTCAGTAATATTAGTAGAGCGTACACCTCGCATTGAAATAACCGGCGCAGCTTGATCTGTTGCAGTTGAAATATCTAAGCCAGGGACTAAGTTAGCAATATCCTTAACGCTATTAACACCGTTTCTTTTCAGCTCGGCTTCAGTTAATGCTGTAATGGCAACAGGTGTTTCCATTAATCTTGTTTTTCGCTTAGTTGCTGTTACCGAAATGATTTCTAATGAAACTGTTTCTTTTTCTGACGCTTGCTCTTTATCCGTAGAAGCTTCTTGAGCATTCAATGGCATTGAACAAGCCAACGCAACGGCTATTGATAGTGCTGTTTTATTTATTGTGTGCATGTTTGACCTTTTGGATGTGTGTGTAAACGTTAAACTTTGTTACTTTTATTTAACAGTCTCATAGTATCCATATCGATTATTTTTATTACTAGTCAAATACGCCAAGACGAGTTAGATATAATACAAACCGAAATCACCTTCTAATTTTTGAAGCTAAAGCCAGATAAACCTCAAGTATTTTCCTCGTAGTTTAGCCTTTTGATTCTATTTCAGACACAAAAAAACCGACTTAGTGTCGGCTTATTTATAAAAGCGGTAGACGCAGGATATCTCTTGTAAGGGTTAACCTATGACAGCCTGTTCGTAGCTAGAGGAAACGGCACATCTACGTGAGCAAGCTCTTCGTCTACATTAAAACGTTGTGGTGATATTATTTATAGACCGTAGCTTACAGGCGTTTAAATACTCATGGTGATTTTGAACTTCTCATTTACCCCTCTTTCATTTCTCTTTGTGCATTTAAGTTTTTAAGGGCGTTATTCACAAAGAGGTTAAGAGGCGCTGCGCTTTTAGAAAAGTGACTGAATGGAAGATTTGGCAGTATGTATCATTAGGTTTAACTGATATCTGAAAGCTTTCTCAAATTTCAGACATAAAAAAACCGACTTTCGTCGGTTTCTTTTCTATTAACTTTAATAGTAATAGAAAGTGGTGAGCGCAGGACGTATCTTCTAAGAGTGAACCTCCGACCGTTTGGTTCGTAGCTTGCTACTTTCCCATATTCACGCTTTGATTTATTTCAGGCACAAAAAACCGACTTAATGTCGGCTTATTTATGAAAGTGGTGGGCGCAGGACGTATCTT
>NZ_LYRQ01000056.1:0-28909 GCF_001661605.1 Pseudoalteromonas sp. MQS005
TTCGGGGTTCGGGGTTCGGGGTTCGGGGTTCGGGGTTCGGGGTTCGGGGTTCGGGGTTCGGGGTTCGGGGTTCGCAATAGGATAAAATGTAGAGTAATTTGCAAACATGTTTTTACATTGTAGGCGGGAGTTTACCTCGCGCATGTTTAGGTTAAAGGTTAAAGGTTAAAGGTTAAAGGTTTTAAGCCCGCAACTCGAAGCCCGTCACAAAAAAGTAAAGTGCGCGGCATAAAGCCCCGCCTACGATTAACCCAACACTATGCTTAGCTTAATCTCTGCCTAGAACCTAAAACCTAACACCAAATATATTTATTTTTTGAACCGCAGAGGGCACAGAAGCGCTTCGCGCCCCACAGAGGGAACAACCATTGATTGTCACTTCCTCTGTTTACTCAGCATTCTCTGTGGTAAATAAATTACTTAAAAACTATTACACAAAGAGAGGATGGGGGTAAAGAGGTTTTAGCCCGCCCCCCGTTGCTCGCGCAGCCCGCCAACACCAAGCTAAACACGGTGCTTGGCTTAATTTCTACCTAAAACCTAGTCTTTAACTTAAACCACCAAATAAAGTCATTAAAGCAATCAATACTAAGTAGAAAAGTACATTTCGCTTAACCAGTTTGATCATACAGGTGGCTTCAAAGGTGCAACCATAATAGCGCTCTTCAACTTGCTCGGCGGCCAATGCAGTATAAGTAACCACCTTGCGATTAGGGCTTGAAAAGTCAAACACGTAATGAAGCCAACAGCTAGTTCCTTTATTAAAGTTACCAATCACTAGATAGCCAAAACTGGTAATACGCGCAGGGAGCCAATCAAGCCAAAATAGTAAACGATGGAGGAGTTTAAAATGCTTAGCAATGACTTCATCACGGTTATCACTCACTAAGTCGGCAAAGGTACGTACTAATGCATAAAAAACAGCACCAGCAACGCCCAATACCACAAACCAAAATATAACCGCACAATAAAATCGAAAGTTAACCCAAGCCAGCGTTTGCCCTAAGGTTTCGCCGCCTTGTTCCTCTTGGGTGCGTTTTTGCCCTAATTGCAAAGCATACAAAGACGCAGCGGTTTGATCCCCTCGGGTCAGTGCATTTAAATACGATTTATATAAAGCGCGTTGCTTAGCACAACCAAAACAAACGAGTAACACCGCCACATTAAAAACAAGCTGCCAAAGTGCAAAGTCAGATAAGAAATACACACACCCAACAGCAATCACAGGCAGTAATAGCCAAATTAAAAAACCTGTTGCTGTGCCAAATAAACCTTTATTGGTCAATAAATTAACAGAGCGAGTTAAGTAGCCATTAGCGTAATAACTCATTTGCCAATGCGCAGAGCGAGCACCTAAACGCTCAAGTATCAGTGCAATTATTATTGAAACCAAAATCATGTTGTTACTCGCTTAATTTAGGGTCTGTTGACCTTTGCGGATTATAATTTGTTCAAACTAGGGGCGATTTAATCGCGGCGCGAGGTTTGCAACCTAGTGGGCTAAGTCAAAACCGAGCAAAGCTTCCGCGTCCTGCTCACGCCCCTTACCTACATCCATGTAGGCAACAAAGAGTAAATCGTCCCTAGGCAGAACCCAAAGGGCAGCGCCTGTTTGGCATTGATGCTACGTTATCGCCTATTTATGGGGAATAACCACACCACATAGGCGCTGCCTTGCCTAAATACCAAACAGACTGCTGCAAATTTAACCTTGAAAGGTCAACAGACCCTAGTTATTTAATTAGGTTAAAAAACTTACGCCAGTTAAAACTCGCTCCAGGGTCGGTTTTTCGCCCAGGGGCTATATCGCAATGCCCAACTATATTACTGGCTGTTATTTTTGGATAGCGCTGCATAATAGCCTGCGTCAATGCTGCTAAACTTTGATATTGCGCATCGGTATAGTTAGTTGTATCTGTGCCTTCAAGCTCTATACCTATACTAAAATCATTACAATTTTGTTGCCCAGCAAAGCAGGAGCGCCCCGCATGCCATGCACGTTTTTCAAAAGGCACATACTGTATAACTTCGCCGCAGCGCTTAATAAAACAATGCGCTGACACCTTAAGCCCCTCTAGGTCACTAAAGCTAGGGTGCGCATTACAATCAATACACCCCATAAATAAATCATCAACGTACGGAGTGTTAAACTGCCCTGCGGGCAATGAAATATTATGAATAACCAACAGCGAAATATCGCACTGAGCAGGTCGCTCGTCAAAGTGGCTACACGCCCGCTGGCTAATATTATTTATAACGCCTAAAGAATCTATTTTCATACTATTTATTTAAAACTTATGTAGCCCGCTGCCCATAGCCCGTTACCCGCATCCCGTTACCCGTAGCTCGCAGCGCTCAGGTTAATCAACCAAAATTGATGTATATCAAGATGCTAATAGATTTAACCCTATAAAGATAGCGTAATACTAAACGATAAAATATGATCAACGTGTAAATTAAGCGCTGGTTGATTAGTTTAGTTGTTAGCTGCTTCTATTTAGTAATTAAACAGAGTAAAATTTAGTTAATTTATTATCTATTATGAGCTTTTTCATGTCTATTTCGCATACCCTAATTAGTCAACTTGTCACTCTAGCACTTGATGAAGACCTAAATTATCAAAGCGCTGAACAAGGCGATATTACCGCGCAGCTTATTCCTCAAGCAGAGCAAGCCCATGCGAAAGTGATCACCCGTGAAGACTGCATCTTTTGTGGTAAAGACCTAATCATTGAAGTGTTTAAACAAGTCGACCCAAGCGTGGTTGTAAATATATGCGTGAACGACGGCGACTTTGTCAGTGCCAATAGCACTTTATTTACCGCATCAGGTTCTGCTCGCGCTATTTTAACAGCCGAGCGCACCGCACTTAACTTTGTACAAACGCTTTCTGGTACGGCCACAACTACAGCGCACTATGTAAAAGAGTTAAGCGGTACTAGCACGCAACTACTCGATACCCGTAAAACTATTCCAGGACTTAGAGCGCTACAAAAGTATGCAGTTAAATGTGGCGGCGGTGCAAACCACCGAATTGGTTTGTTTGATGCGTTTTTAATTAAAGAAAACCACATAGCAGCCTGTGGAGGAATTAATAACGCAGTAGCTCAAGCTAAGCTAAATCATGCCGATAAACCTATAGAGGTTGAAGTTGAATCGTTTGATGAGCTAGAGCAAGCCATTAACGCTGGTGCCAATATTATAATGTTAGATAATTTTAACCCAGAGCAAATACGCCAAGCGGTTACCATTACAAATAAGCGCGCCAAGTTAGAGGTATCAGGCAATATGACCCTAGAAACACTAAAAGCCTACTCACAAGCTGGGGTCGACTTTATCTCAAGTGGTGCGCTTACAAAAAATTTACAATCAATCGATTTATCGATGCGATTTGAGTAAATAATGTAAAATTTATTTATAGTTTCTTGCGCTAATTGATTGACAGCTTTTAAAAAAGGGCATTAAATAATCCAAAAGGACTATTTGTAACAAGTTATTAAATTAATGCGTTTTTTATAAAGTTTTTACATACAAAAGCGCAATAAACAGTGTTAGACTCGTTCATATTGACTAGTTTTAAATATTTAATTAGTTATAAAGAGTGAAAAGATATTTATAAGGGACAGAGTAAAAATAAGCGATAGGGTTTATTTTTATAATTAGCTTGTAACTTACGCGGGTTATAACTAACTTTTAATAGTTAGGTTTATGCTCAAGTAAGGGACAAATTAACGAATAACCGCCATAAAGTGTGTGTTTTAACGGCCAATATTTTACCGCTTAAACACAGCACTAAATTTGGCAAAATGATTTTATTTTTGTAGTAACAGGTTAAGTGAACAACATAAGTTACAGTTTATAAACTTATACCCGTTTGGCTTACCACAACATTATCCTTTAGGAGAGGAAACATGCAAACAATGACACAACAAAACCAAAAGGGTTTCACCCTAATTGAATTAATGATTGTAGTAGCAATCATCGGTATTTTAGCAGCCGTAGCATTGCCGCAGTATCAAAATTACACGGCAAGAGCACAAGCTTCAGAAGCTGTTTCACTTGCAGCTGGAGCTAAAACGGCAATCTCTGAATTTTATCAGTCTAATGGAAGTTATCCAGGTGCTTCAACTGCGCCTAAGAACACAGATTTGTCTGTTACAGGGACTTATGCTAGCACTGCGGTTACAGCTGGCACAGGAGTTATAGTTGCTACAATGAACTCAGCAGGGGTATCTTCAAAGCTACAAGGTAAAAAGTTTACTTTTACACCTGACCTTACAAATAATGGGTTTAAATGGACATGTACAAACGATCTTGCTGCAGGTGACGAAAGTATAGCACCTAAAGGTTGCGCAGGAGCAACAAAATAGTAATAGATAATGGGGGGTAAATGCCCCCCATTCAAAATATTACTCTAACATCAAAATGAGTTATGTATTCTACATTAGCCTTACTTTTCACATCTATAAAAAAATATAAAATTTGATTTCGTCAATATCATAATTTCATGTAGGTTAATCTAGTGGCAAAAAAACAAGAAAATAAAGGTTTAGATACCTTCCAATGGGTCGGTGTTAGTGCCCGAGGTAAAAAACTCGAAGGAGAACTTTCAGGTTCAAGCATTGCTTTAGTTAAAGCACAATTGCGCAAGCAAGGTATTACCCCCTCAAAAGTTAAACGTAAGGCTAAGCCACTATTTGGTTTGCAAAGTGTGCAAAAAATTACGCCAAAGGATATTGCTTTAGTGACAAGGCAAATTGCCACTATGCTAATGGCGGGTGTACCACTGATACAATCCATAGAAATGATAGGTTCAGGCTCTACCAATAAAAGTGTAAGCAAGCTCATGGGCGCTATTGGTGATGAAGTAAAAGCTGGGTTGCCGCTTTCAAACGCACTTAGAAAATATCCTCGTTATTTTGATGATTTATATTGCGATTTAGTGGCTTCAGGTGAGCAATCGGGCTCTTTGGATAAAATATTTGACCGCGTCGCCCTTTATAAAGAAAAATCAGAAGCGCTTAAATCAAAAATTAAAAAAGCCATGTTTTATCCCGCAGCAGTTTTAGTTGTAGCATTCATTGTTACCTCTATATTACTGATATTTGTAGTACCGCAATTTCAAGATATTTTTGCTGGCTTTGGTGCTGAGCTTCCTGCTTTTACCTTATTTGTGATTGGTATATCAGAATTTATGCAAGCGAACTGGTGGATAGCACTCATTGCAGTAATTGCCTTTGGTTATCTATTTAAAGAAGCCCATTTAAGAAGTTTAAAACTGCGTGATGCTACCGACCGCGCCATACTTAAGCTCCCTGTTGTCGGCATGATTTTAAATAAAGCCGCCGTGGCGCGCTATGCGCGTACTTTATCGACCACCTTTGCTGCCGGTGTACCGCTGGTAGATGCGCTAGACTCTGCTGCTGGTGCATCAGGTAATGCAGTTTACCGTTATGCTATTTTAGAAATAAAAGCCGAGGTGAGTTCAGGTAATCAAATGAACTGGGCGATGCGCAACTCTAAAATATTCCCCGATATGGTGATACAAATGGTCGCCATTGGTGAAGAGTCAGGTTCGCTTGATGGCATGCTGGCAAAAGTTGCCACTATTTACGAACAAGAAGTGGATGACGCGGTAGATGGCCTATCTAGCTTACTTGAGCCGTTAATAATGGCGGTACTCGGAGTATTAGTGGGTGGCTTAATTGTGGCCATGTACTTACCTATATTCCAACTAGGTTCAGTTGTTTAGACAGGTTTTAGGCGCGGGGTTCGAGGCCCGCAGCTCGCCGCCCGTTACCCGTAACCTTAACTACCTCTAAAAGCGAAGCGTCTCTTAACCTCTTTGTGAATAATGACCTTGCGCGGCATAAAGCCCCGCCTACAGAACAATTAAAACGCGGTGGTTCCCCGCAACTCGTAGCCCGTCGCCCGAACCTCGAACCTCGAACCTCGAACCTACCATCCTAACCCCTAACTTTGCACTTATATAAAACAACTGTATTATCAACACAGAATTTAGTTTTAGGTAAAATAAATGCAAAGTCTTTTTATTGATATCACCGCCACGATGCAAAACCATTTATGGTTTTACTTAACCACGATTGGCCTAGTGAGTTTATGTATTGGTAGCTTTTTAAATGTGGTGATTTATCGCTTACCGCTGATGATGCAAAAAGAATGGCAAACTGAATGCCGCTTATTATTAGCAGATGAACTAACCAGCCCAAAGGCTAAACAAATCACTGAACACACTACTGACACGTTTAACTTAGTTAAACCCAACTCATGTTGTCCTAAGTGCAAAGCAGCCATTAAACCATGGCAAAACATTCCTATATTTAGCTGGTTATTTTTAAGAGGTAAATGCGCAACTTGTGATAACCCAATCTCAGTGCGTTACCCAAGCGTTGAGGCCATTACCGCTATTTTAAGTTTAGTGGTTGCCTACACCTTTGACGCAACAGAGCAGGCTTTATTGTACATTGTAGTTACTTGGGCGTTGGTAGCACTGACTTTTATTGATATTGATCACATGCTACTGCCGGATCAGCTTACTTTGCCACTTTTATGGTTAGCGTTAATCGCCTCAGTTATGGGTTATACCATTGCCCCTAGCGATGCCATTATAGGCGCAGCATGTGGCTACTTAAGTTTATGGAGCGTGTTTTGGCTGTTTAAGTTAATAACCGGCAAAGAAGGCATGGGCTATGGCGACTTTAAATTACTTGCCGTATTTGGAGCCTTGCTGGGCTGGCAATCGTTATTGACCATTATTTTGCTCTCAAGCGTGGTTGGCGCAGTAATTGGCATTGCCCTTCTGAGTATTCAAGGTAAAGACAAAGCAACCCCCATTCCTTTTGGCCCTTACTTAGCAATAGCCGGTTGGATCACTATGCTATGGGGCACACAACTGCAAAACAGCTATTTTAACTTTATTGGCTACTAACGATGAGCAATACACAACATCATATAAATAACTGGGTATTGGGGCTAACCGGCGGGATTGGCTGTGGTAAAACCGCAGTTAGCGATATGTTGGCAGAACTAGGCATTACTATTGTGGATGCAGATATAGTGGCTCGCCAAGTGGTTGAACCCGGCACTGATGGCCTAAAAGCGATTATTGCGCATTTTGGCAATGATATACTCGATGCACATGGCGCTTTAAATCGTGGCGAGCTAAGAGCGCGCATTTTTAGTAGCCCTGAGCAAAAAACGTGGCTCAATGCCCTGCTGCATCCATTAATACGCACTCAGCTTATTATTGATTTAAAAAACGCGCAAAGCGACTACGTGGTGCTAGTTGCCCCACTATTATTTGAAAATGGGCTTGATGGCTACTGTCATCGTACTTTGCTAATAGATGTTCCCAAAGAGGTGCAAATTGCACGTACTACACAACGCGACAATATAAGCATTGAACAAGCAGAGCAAATTATTGACGCACAAATGTCTCGAGAGCATAAACAACAAAAAGCGGATGATATTTTAAATAATAACCGCGACCTAAGCGATGTAAAACAAGACTTACTTAAACTGCATAATTATTATTTACAGCAAGCTAAGTCTACAATATAAATAAATTAACCCAATCGCAGCGCCATAAACTGATATTTTTATCAGTAAATTGTCTGCTGCGTTGGTACGATTAATGTATTCCTTTCTTTTTTCTGATAAATTGCTGACTAAAGAAGGATTAAATCAGGTGCGCAATGAATATTAACTCACCGTTATTAAGAAAATTTATTACCCTCGGCCGGGTTGATACTGATACCGTAAAAACACGGCAGCAAGATTTTGCGTCAACTGCAGAGCTTATCTCTAAATGTGGAAAAATAGACAGTAAAGATTTAGCTGAGCAATGCATTGATTTATTTAGAGTGCCTTTTTTTGATTTAAAAGATTTTAATGTTGCACAAATATCAGCTGAGCTGGTTAAAGAAAAACTGATCCGCAAACACCATATTTTGCCTTTGGTACAAAAAGGCAGAAAAGTGTATATTGCCGCCTCAGATCCTACCGATTATGGTGCCTTCGAAAACTTTGAATTTAGCACGGGTTTATCGTGCGAAGTAGTTGTGGTTGACTACGTCCAGCTCGATAACAAAATTGAGCAATTACTCGATGCCACTGGCAGTTTAAATTTAAGTGAAGACGAATTTAAAGAGTTCGCTGAACTCGATTCTGAGCAGCACAAAGAACACACTCCTAAAGACGATGACAAAGACGACGCCCCGATAATTGTCTACATTAATAAAATTTTAATGGATGCAATAAAAAAAGGCGCCTCAGATTTACACTTTGAACCTTATGAACACAAATACCGTATTCGCTTTCGTATTGATGGTATTTTGCACGAAGTAGCCAGCCCGCCAAATACATTGGCCAGTAAGCTATCGGCGCGAATAAAAGTAATGTCGCGACTGGATATTGCAGAAAAGCGTAAACCACAAGATGGCCGTATTAAGCTTAAGGTAACAGAGCGTAAAAGCATTGATTTTCGTGTTAGTACCATGCCAACTTTGTGGGGCGAAAAAATTGTAATGCGTATTCTTGATTCATCCAGTGCCATGCTAGGTATTGATGTATTAGGCTATGAACCCGAGCAGAAAAAACTATACCTCGATGCACTTGAGCAACCGCAAGGAATGATTTTGGTTACCGGCCCAACCGGTTCAGGTAAAACGGTTTCTTTGTATACGGGCTTAAATATACTCAATCAGCCGGAGCGGAATATTAGTACCGCCGAAGATCCGGTAGAAATTAACCTCGAAGGGGTTAATCAAGTACAAATAAATACTAAAGCAGATATGACTTTTGCTAATGCACTGCGGGCGTTTTTACGTCAAGATCCCGATGTGGTGATGGTGGGTGAAATACGTGATTTAGAAACTGCAGAAATATCAATTAAAGCGGCGCAAACAGGTCACTTGGTGCTGTCAACACTGCATACCAACTCAGCGCCAGAAACGATTACTCGTTTGTTAAATATGGGTGTACCCGCGTATAATGTGGCCAGTTCTATTAGTTTAATTATAGCTCAGCGTTTAGCCCGAAGGTTATGCTCTAAATGTAAAACACCAGAGCAGTTGCCTCGCGAAGAGCTTATACGCCAAGGCTTTAGTGAACAACAAATTCAAGACATGGTTTTATACGCACCTAAAGGCTGTGAAAACTGTACCGATGGCTACAAAGGCCGTGTTGGTATTTACGAAGTAATGAAAATTACGCCTGAAATAGCGCAAATTATAATGCGCGGCGGTAACTCATTAGAAATTGCTGAGGTATCACTTAAAGCAGGATATAACAATTTGCGTTTATCGGGTATTCGTAAAGCCGCAGAGGGTGTGACCTCACTTGCTGAGATTAATCGTGTCACTAGTTTTTAAATAGAAAGCTTAGCTGTTTATTATAAATTGAGTCGCAAAGCCTATATTAATGTGAGAGTAAATTATGCCAACAGTGGTTAACTGCCCAACCTGTAAAGCAAAAGTAGAATGGTCAGAACAAAGTCCGAATCGCCCTTTTTGTTCAAAACGTTGCCAACTTATTGATTTAGGTGAATGGTCGTTTGAAAATAATAAAATTTCAGCGCCGATTACATCTGCAGATGAGTTCAGCCAAGACATGATTGAAGATATTGAAGCAATGATGGCAAAAAACGAAGATGACTTTTTTAAGTGATTTTTAAAGGTTCGAGGTTCGAGGTTCGAGGTTCGAGGTTCGAGGTTCGAGGTTCGAGGTTCGAGGTTCGAGGTTCGAGGTTCGAGAAATTTAAAAACCTTGCAGTTAACATAGCAAGGTTTTTTATACCTGTAGCAGCGGTTTACCCCGCGTCAGTATTAAGTTTTAGGTCATTTATCTACCACAGAGGCGCAGAGCACACAGAGAAAGTGACAATAAATGATCTTCTCTCTGTGTAGCGCAAAGCGCCTCTGCTCCCTCTGTGGTTCAAAATATTCTGTAGATACAAGGCGGGGCTTCGGGTTGCGGACCTCGCCCCTCGCACCTCGCCCTATTACCTGCGGCGCTGCTGTATTTTAGCTAACTTTTCTTTTTGCTCAGCGTTAAGCAGTTGCATTACTTGATGCTGGGTTTTCAATTTAATTAATCCCAATTGCTGCTTCTTATCTTGGCGTGCGGTTAATAACTCTTTCGCTGCATTTTCGTCAAAGTTTGGCGCTGACAATAACGCATCCTTTTGCGCTTTATAAGCTTGGCGCTGTGCCTTACGCGCGTCTTTATTTTGGCTTCTTAGTGCTTTAATTTGCGTTTTTTGCGCTGTAAAAATCGCTTTTAGTTGTGTTTGTTGATCTTCAGTAAGCGCCAGTTTATCTGCTGCTCGCTCAGAGAGTAAAAAGCGTGCTTGAGAGTGGCCTTGTTTATGGCCATCACCTTTTGCAAGTGCGCTGCCCGCACTGAGCGTTGCTGCTGTTAAGCCACATATAAGTACTAATTTTGATAGCGTGTTTATCTTAGTCATAATCATCACCTTAATATTGAGTTGGTTGTTGGCTGCTAGCCAGTGTGTTCACTATAACCGGCTCAATGCAAAGTAACGCAAAGCAGTGTAAAGGTTATGTAAAGACTAACTTTTAGTACATTAAACGCGTAAAATAAAACCATAAAACAGCGCGTAAGGCTTAATGTATGAAACTATTAATGATTGATGATGACACCGGTTTATGTGAGCTATTAAGCGAGTATTTGAGCGCACAAGGCTTTAGCATACAAACCGCACATGATGGCCAACAAGGCTTAGAGCTTGCTTTACAAAACGATTACGCGCTTATATTACTTGATGTTATGTTGCCCTCTATAGATGGCTTTGAAGTACTTAAACAACTTAGGCAAACCAAGCTAACTCCGGTCATTATGCTCACTGCAAAAGGCGAAGACTTTGACCGCATTTTTGGCCTAGAGCTTGGCGCAGACGATTACATAGCTAAACCCTTTAATCACCGCGAGTTGCTTGCCCGTGTAAAAGCCATTACCCGCCGCATAGAGCACATTAATAGCCTAAACGTTGCAACGCCTAGCAAAATGAATGTAAATGGCATTACAGTTAATTTGGCAGCCCGAGAGGCCGCTATTAACGAGCACACCCTCACACTGACTGGCACAGAGTACGAAGTACTGGTGTTATTGATTAAAAATGCCGGCGAAGTTGTCAGCAAAGAGCAAATAAGTGAAGAAGTGCTCGGGAGGCGCTTAGCTTCGTTTGACCGCTCAATTGATATGCATGTGAGTAATATTCGAAAAAAAATAGCCGAGCATATCGCGGGTGAAAAAATTAAAACTATTCGAGGGACGGGTTATGTCTTTATCCAAGGAGAGTAAAGTAACGCGTTTTAGCTGGTTAAGACACCCTCGACATTATTTGTTTTTTAAAGTCTTTGCTTGGTTTTGGCTAACGATCATTGGCACTTTTACTGCGCTATTTTTCTTAAGTAATATTTCGCTGCTCAATGCTATTAGCCATGACCCCCTAAAAGGGCCCATGCAAAAAAATCTAGAACACTTGGCTCGAGGTATCGAACGTAGTGCACATAAACACAAGCGCTCTATTCATGACATTATTACTCACCCGCGTTTGAGTAAGCGCAAGTTACTTTATTTAAATTCACTAAGTAGCGATGAGTTTTTGATCAGTAAAAAAGTTGAGAATAATATTGATTTTAGCTTACTGAACTTTAGTGAAGGCATGCCGCCTCAAATTATTTTTACTGAATATTACCAAGCTTTTGGCCCTGTGCGCATTCGAGTACCTGAAGGCGAATTTGCGTTATATGAAATCGATATAAATCAACAGCGGCCGCTCTTTATTCGCTTAAGATTGTTGCCGGTTTGGTTAAAAATTTCTATCGCCATTATCGCCTCACTTACATTAAGCTTTTTATTTAGTCGTAACTTAATTGCCCCTGTAAATAGTTTAAAACAAGCTGCAATTAGGCTCTCAAATGGCGATTTAAGTGCGCGCGCGTCAATAAATAGTCAACGAAAAGATGAGCTTGGAGTTTTAGGACGCGATTTTAACCGTATGGCTGATCAATTAGAGCAACTACTTAGCGCTCAAAAGCGTTTACTTGCCGATATATCCCATGAATTGCGCTCCCCACTAACACGCTTAAAAATGGCCACAGGGCTGGCGCAAATGCAAGCGAGTGAGGCCAGCCAATCGTATTTATTGCGTATTGAAAAAGAAGCAAATCAACTTGATAAAATGATAGCCGATGTATTGCAGGTATCGCGCTTAGAAGCCAATAGCCAACCTTTATCACTGCAAGCGCAGTCGTTACAAGTTATTGTTGACCATGTGATTAACGATGCTCAGTTTGAAGCAAAACAGCACAATAAAACGCTGCATATTCAAGGTGATGCTCAGGTAAATATAGAGTGCGACGAAATGCTGATTGCCAGTGCTCTAGAAAATATTTTACGTAATGCAATTAAATACGCACAACATACTATTAGCATCACCTTAAAACACAGTGATATCATTACTATACAAATATGTGATGACGGCCCTGGCGTTCCCGCAGCGCAACTTGATAAACTATGTGAGCCATTTTTTAGGCAATCAGACGCCCGCGACCGAGTCAGCGGCGGCACTGGGCTGGGTTTAGCCATTGCAAAAAATGCGGTGATTGCCCACGGCGGAAATTTAGCTTTATCAAATAAGGACGCTGGCGGGTTATGCGTTGAGATAAGCTTACCAATACAAAAGAGAGACCATGTTTTATAGCAATGAAAGCGAGCTTAAAAATAACCTGCCTGCCATTAATGAGTTTTATACTAATACACTCAAAAAAGCCTATTTAAGCACGGCTGCCGGTAAATTATTTTATGCTTACGCTAAGCCTAAACAGGCTCACACTGCCATTGTTATTAGTTCTGGGCGCATTGAAGGGCTCGATAAATACAAAGAGCTGCTTTGGGAGCTTTATTGTAATAATTTTGCTGTTTTTATTGTTGATCACCAAGGCCAAGGGCGCTCTTATCGGTTATTAAAAAACCCTCATAAAGGCCATGTCAAACAATTTGAAGATTACAGTCACGATCTTAATCAATTCAATCTTGAGGTGGTAAAGCAGTATTGGCAAGGTAAAAAACTACTGCTTAGCCATTCAATGGGCGGCGCTATAGCGTTTGATTACTTAGCACGTTACTCACATGACTTTAGTGGGGCGTTTTTATCTGCGCCCATGTTTGATATTCATACTAAAGGAATACCAAAACCCGTAGCACAGTTTATCGCCGCCAGTGCGTCATTATTAGGGTTCTCAGGGTGTTATGCGTTAGGACAAAGCGATTATACACCTGAAGAGTTTGCGCTTAATACTTTAACCAGTAGCCAAATACGCTATGATCAATTTAGGGCAACTTATCAGCAAACGCCACTATTACAATTAGGCGGTGTTACCTATGGCTGGCTGCATACTGTTTTTTCATTTATTAAAGCGCTCGATAAACTATCCATAACAACCCCGTTATTTATAGCCAGCGCAGAAAATGACGAAGTGGTTGATAACCAAGCTCAGCATAAGCTTGCAAGCCGACATAAAAACACCCTAATAAAGCAGTTTAAAGGGGCTAAGCATGAGCTGTTTTTTGAGCGGGACGAAATTCGCCAGCCATTGCTAACAAGCCTTTATAAATTTTGTGATTCAATAGGTTAACTACTAAGCGACAGCGGATCTAGGTGAATCAAAATATCAACTTCAGATTCAAATTGCTGAGTGATCATCAGCTCCACTTCATCTGCCACTTTATGGGCACGAATAAGCGGTAAATTGTCATCAAGCTCTAAATGCAGTTGAATAAACTTAACTTTACCGCCCTGTCGAGTGCGAATACCGTGAACGCCATAAACATCATTATGGTTACGCGCTATTTCAAAAATACTTTGCTTTTCTTCATCGGGTAGCTCTTTGTCCATTAAATGCGAGGCACTCTCTGTTGCTATATCCCAACTGTTATACAATAAATAACCTGCCACACCGATAGCAAACAATGGGTCGGCATACAGTACGCCATAGTAGGCGAGTAAAATAGCAAGCAATACCGCCGCATTTAAAATTAAATCGCCCTTGTAGTGAACGGAGTCGGCTTTTATAGCGATTGATTCTGTGTGCTTCACGACTTTATTTTGCACAAATACAATTACCAAGGTACAAGCAATGGCAAAAATACTCACCCATACACCTAATAATGAGTGCGAAAGCTCAACTGGGTTTATTAATCGCTCGATACCGTGAAACATTAATAAACAGCCCGAGCCCGCAATAAATGCAGCTTGGCCTAACCCTGCAAGCGCCTCCGCTTTACCGTGACCAAACCGGTGGTCATCATCCGCAGGACGCAGTGCATACGATAAAACTAAAAAGCTCATTAGCGTCGCGGTAATATCCATTAATGAGTCGGTTAATGAGCCAAGCATTGACGCCGAACCCGACGCCAGCCAAGCCCATGCTTTGGTCGCAATCATTAGGCTCACCATGACCATGGTCACTATGCTTGAAGCTTTGACCCAAAATTCATAACTGCGATTATGCACGTATCTGTCCAAGTGTAAGTTGTATTTAATGTTTGTAGTATATCATTTTTTATTCATTGTTCATGTATACTGAGCCAGTCAAATTAAAGATTTTATAGGGCTTATTGTGCTGGATATTGTTTTATACCAACCTGAAATTCCGCCTAACACCGGGAATATCATTCGTTTATGTGCCAATACTGGCTATTCATTGCATTTAATTGAGCCGTTAGGGTTTGAGTGGGATGACAAACGTGTAAAACGCGCTGGACTTGACTATCACGAATTTAGCCATGTACAACGCCATGCCTCATTTGATGCTTACTTAGAAAAGTGCCAACCTAAAAAGGTGTATGCTTGCACTACTAAAGGTAGCCAATTTCATCACCAAGCACAGTATGAAGCGGGTGATTGCTTAGTATTCGGACCAGAAACCCGAGGCTTACCTGATGACATGATTCAAGCACTGCCAAACGAGCAACGCGTGCGTATACCTATGCAAGCCGATAGTCGCAGTATGAATCTGTCTAATGCAGTAGCTGTGTTTGTGTATGAATCTTGGCGCCAGCTTGGCTTTGTAAACGCGCAGTAATTATTTACCAATAATAAAAAACCGACATTATGTCGGTTTTTTAATTTTTAAAGAATAGTGAAGCATTTATTCTGACTTTTGTTCACGACCTAATAACGCCATAGCAGCTGCTTTCATGTCTTTATTTTCATAGAGTACTTTGTATATTTGCTCGGTAATTGGCATTTCCACACCAGCGCGTTGAGCTAGTAAGTACACTTCTTTGGTATTTCTAAAGCCTTCAACCACTTGGCCGATTGATGCAATGGCATCATCAACACTCTCACCTTTGCCTAAGGCTAAACCAAAACGGCGGTTGCGCGATTGGTTATCGGTACAGGTCAGAATTAGATCACCTAACCCGGCCATACCCATAAAAGTTTCAGGTTTTGCACCCAGTGCACACCCTAAACGCGACAACTCTGCTAAACCACGAGTAATAAGCGCGGTACGAGCATTTGCACCAAACCCCACTCCATCAGAAATTCCCGCACCAATGGCAATCACGTTTTTAACCGCACCACCGAGCTGTATACCAATAAAATCATCATTGTTATACACCCTAAACGAGCGCCCGCAATGCAATAAATCGGCTATTTGTTTAGCAAATGCCGATGATGTTGATGACACCGAAATTGCAGTTGGTGATCCCATCGCCATTTCTTTGGCAAAGGTTGGCCCTGAAAGCACCGCTAATGGCACCTCTTCACCTAGCTCTTGCACTGCCACTTCTTGTAACAAACGCCCAGTATTTGGCTCTAGCCCTTTGGTGGCCCATGCTATTTTTGCATTTGGGCGCAAAGCAGGTTTGATTTGCTTTAATGTGTCAGCAAATGCGTGGCTTGGCACAACAACCAAAACAATATCGCTACTTTGCGTTGCACGCTGTAAATCTGCTTCAAGGATTAAGGTGTCAGGAAAAGGAATATCAGGTAAGTAACGTTGATTTTTTCGCTCAGCTGCAAGCGTCGCAACGTCTTGGCTATTGCGTCCCCATAAAGTCACCTTGTGACCATTTCGGGCTAAACAAATAGCAAGGGCGGTGCCATACGACCCCGCCCCTAAAACAGTAACAGCTGATGTGGCTGTATTCATAAATTAAGCGTCTGCTGTAGCCTGCTCAGCTTGCGCTGTGCGTTGCTGCATGTACTGTGCAAATAATGCGTCAAAGTTAACTGGCGCAAGATTAAGTTGTGGGAACGTACCACGATTTACTAAGTTAGATACCGCTTCACGTGCATATGGGAATAACACGTTAGGGCAAAATGCACCTAGCATGTGCGCTAATTGCATTTCTTCAACGTCAGCAATAGTAAAGATACCTGCTTGTTGAATTTCACATAAAAACGCAGTTTCTTCACCGATAGATGCCGTTACAGTTAGTGCAAGCACAACTTCGTAAACACCTTCATCAAGCTTGTTAGAGCGCGTATCTAAATCTAATTTTACTTCTGGAGCCCACTCTTTTTGAAAAATAGCTGGCGAATTTGGCGTTTCAAACGATACATCTTTAGTGTAAATACGTTGAATAGTAAACTGTGCACCTGCATCAGCTTCTGCTGCTGCGTTTTGATTTTGTTCGTTCATTGTTATTCCTAACCTGTTATTTATTATAATTAATTAAATTAAGCACTGAGCTTAGCATCAAGGTGACCTTGCGCTTCTAGTGCCATCATGTCGTCACAGCCACCGATGTGTTCATCGTTGATAAAAATTTGTGGAACCGTGCTTGCGCCACCGGCTTTGGCGATCATTTCATCGCGAAGCTCTGGCTGAACGCCAATATCAATATTTGTGTATTTTACACCTTTGCTGTCTAACAGCGCTAATGCGCGATGACAAAAAGGACAATATCCTTTGGTGTATAAAACAACGTTACTCATAATTAATCCTTAATCGGTTTAGCTAAGAGATACTAGCGACCGCTTGTTGTTGGCAGACTTGCTGATTGCCACGCACCCATACCGCCAGATAAAACATAAACCTGTTCATAGCCTGCTTTATGCATTGCGGTTGCAACACCTGAAGCAGTCATGCCTGCAGCACATACCACTATAATGGGTTTGCTCTTATACTTTTCAAGGGTCGAGAAATCAGATTCTTTAGCTTTTTCTGGGTTTAAGTGCACAGCACCGGCAATATGGCCGGTTTTAAACTCTTTTTGCCCACGCATATCAACAACCTGGCCGTCTTCGCGGTTAATAAGTAACGTTAACTGCTGAGGATTGATTTGACGAATTGCTGAAAATTTACTTTTTATTGCGCCACTAATAATAAGAAACGCAATCGCAACCCAAGCTAGGCTTAGAATTGGATGGTTTGAGACAAATTCAATATATTGATCCATTCGACTTCCACTATAAAGTTACATACTAAAACGGATGTTTTAGATATTTTAAATTCTTACCAATTGCACTTGCACAATGAGCAGTCACTCATCAGCAAATCAATAGAGCGCTGTTAGGCTACTCTGAATTTTCACCTACAAGATAGGCTTAACTTACCCCACAACCCTATTCAATACTTGAATAAAATAGAGATTAGCCGCGCAAGTATACCCAAATCAGCTAAAAATGCGAGTTTAAGCACGCTTGAAAGCCACAATGCCCAGCTCTTTTTAACTGAAAAATAATCTAGCCCTTTAAAGTTTTCAATTTAGCCAATCCTAATTGAAAATTTTTAATATCTTCTTTTCATTGCTGATCCTAGCTATAAAACGCGGTATGCTAAGACTTGGCATGTTGGCATTAATGTTAGCGTGTATTTTAGCAACGCTAATTTTTCAGGAGTGACTATGACAGAGCATAAAAAACCACTGGTATTAATGATTTTAGATGGCTGGGGGTACAGAGAAGATGAGCAAAGCAATGCTATTTTAGCTGCTAACACCCCTGTATTAGATGAGCTTTGGGCCACACGTCCTCATACATTAATTTCAGCATCGGGTTTAGATGTCGGTCTTCCTGATGGCCAAATGGGTAATTCTGAGGTGGGCCATGTTAATTTAGGCGCAGGCCGTATTGTGTATCAAGATTTTACCCGTATCACCAAAGCCATTGATGATGGCGAATTTGATACAACCCCTGCACTTGTTGAAAACATTGATAAAGCCGTTCATGCCAACAAAGCTGTACACATTATGGGACTGTTAAGTCCAGGTGGCGTGCATAGCCACGAAGATCATATTGTTGCCAGTATACAACTGGCTGCAAAACGCGGCGCTAAAGAGGTGTACTTTCATGCCTTTTTAGATGGACGCGATACACCACCGCGTAGTGCTAAAGCGTCTATTGAGCGTATTGAAGCCTTATTTAGCGAACTTAAATGTGGCCGTTTAGCCTCACTAATTGGCCGTTACTATGCCATGGACAGAGACAACCGCTGGAATCGTGTTGAAAAAGCCTATAATTTAATCACCTTAGGTGAAGGCGATTTTGATTATGAAGAAGGCGTAAGTGCACTAAATGCCGCTTATGAGCGCGATGAAAATGACGAATTTGTAGCAGCCAGCACGATCACTCCTAAAGGCAGCGAATCTGTAAAAGTAAATGATGGCGACACCATCATATTTGCAAACTTTAGAGCAGACCGCGCACGCGAAATCACTCGCGCCTTTGTAGAGCCTGACTTTGACGGCTTTAATAAGAAAAAATCGCCTGAGCTTAGCGGCTTTGTGATGATGACTGAATACGCAGCCGATATAGATGCGCCTGTTGCTTTTGGCCCCACGCCGCTTAATAACGTACTTGGCGAATGGTTTGAAAAACAAGGTAAAACTCAACTGCGTATTTCTGAAACTGAAAAATATGCTCATGTTACCTTTTTCTTCAGTGGTGGACGAGAAGATGAGTTTGACGGCGAAACCCGTGAACTTATTCCATCACCTCAGGTTGCAACATATGATTTGCAGCCAGAAATGAACTCAAAAATGCTTACCGATAAGCTAGTAGAAGCAATAAAAAGTGGAAAATACGATGCCATTATTTGTAACTACCCTAATGGCGACATGGTCGGTCACTCAGGTGTATTTGAGGCTGCAGTTAAAGCCTGTGAGGCAGTAGATAACTGTATTGGCCGTGTAGTGGATGCATTGAAAGAATATGGCGGCGAAGCACTTATTACCGCCGATCATGGCAATGCAGAGCAAATGGCAAACCTTAAAACAGGCCAAGCGCACACAGCACATACCAGTGAGCCCGTGCCGTTTATTTATGTAGGTCGCGATGCGCAAGCTTATTCAGGCAAAGCCTTGAGCGATGTTGCCCCAACCATGCTGCATTTAATGGGGTTAGAGCAACCTGCAGAAATGACAGGGTCGCCAATTATGGTGTTGAAATAACCTATGAAAAAAAGCGCATACCGCGTCATTGCGTGTATCTGTGTACTGCATTCATTAGTCACTGGCGTTGCCGTGGCTAATGAAGATCGTACTAAAAAAGACCTATCCCAAGTTCAAGTGGCTTTAGAGCAAAGCCAAGCTGAATATCAACAACAGCAAAAAGAAATAGCTAAACAGCAGCAAAAGCTAAAAGCACATGAACTCGCTATAGCGAAAAACGCTAAAGCACTCAATATGGCTGAGCAATCCGTTAAAAAAACACAACAACAACAAGCAGAGCAACAAAAACGCGCGGTAAAGCTTGAAAAACAACAAGCCCAATTTCAGCGTGTGTTAGCAGCACAGTTAAAAAGTGCTTATATGGCAGGTAGTGATGACTATTCAAAAATGCTGCTTAACCAAGAAGATACCGCTAAATTTGAACGTACGCTTAGCTATTACAACTACTTAAATAAAGCCCGCATAAAGCAGCTTGATGAACTTAAAGCGCTGCAAATAGAAATTGCGAAAAACCAAGCTGAGCTTGAAAAAACAAAAGAAAAGCTAGTTGCTTTATTTGATGAACAAAAAAGGCGACAAGCAGCGCTTCTTGACGCTAAAAATGAGCGCCAAGCCAGCCTAAAAAATCTAAAAAAACAGTTAAATAAAACAAAAAATTCAATTGGTTACTTAGAAGAGAACGAACAAACGCTGATCGCAACTATTAAAGAACTTGAAGAAGAAAAAACCACAAAAATTGAGCTATTGGGCCTAAATAAAAATAAAGGAAGATTAAGCTGGCCGAGTAAAGGCAAACTAACGCACAAGTTTGGCCAACGTAAGCACGGCGGAATTAATTGGAAAGGCGTGTTAATTTCTGCTGCAGAGGGCACTTCAGTAAATAGCATTCATAACGGTCAGGTGGTATTTGCTGATTGGTTAAAAGGTTACGGCTGGGTGATTGTTGTGGACCACGGTGAAGGCTTTATGAGCTTGTACGGGCATGCACAAACCTTACTCAAAGATGTGGGTGATATGGTCAGAGAGGGTGAAAGCGTTGCTTTAGTTGGGCAAAGCGGTGGACAAGCCGATTCTGGTCTATACTTTGAAATACGCCACAAAGGGCGTGCTGTTAATCCCATAAAATGGTGCAGACGTATTTAATCTTAAAATAACTGCATCCTAGTAGAGGCAGTTATGATAAACACTCACATTTGCCAAAAAAAAGTATCGCAAACAAAATCAATATTTTGGTTTTGTTTGCAGGTATTTTTTTTATTGGCACTTTTTGGCTTTATAAATAATGCTCATGCCAGTTCGGTCAAAGATTTAGAAAGCCAAAAAATAAATGAAATACTGTTTAATATTCATACCTACTACGTTGATGATTTAGCACTGCATAATAGTGAATACATTGAATACAACACCTCTCAATTTGAACGCTTATACTCTAAACTCGATCCCTACTCTAAATATTTAGATAAAAATGAGCTAAATGCGTTATTTGATAATACCAATGGTCGCTATACTGGCTTAGGCATTGAGGTCAAAAATATTGAGCAGCGCACCACGATTGTTAAAGTAATTAATAATTCGCCTGCTAAACAAGTCGGCCTGCGAGCTGGCGATATTATTACAGCAGTTAATAATCAGCAGATTAAAAATAGTTCTATTGATATAGTCGCGCAGCAAATTAAAGACAGCCCCAACAATAAAGTACAACTAAGTATTATCCGAAATAACAATCTAACACCGCTCATATTTAACCTCAGCAGAAAACAAATAAAACTGGCCAGTGTAACTAAGCAACTACTTGATGCTGGTAGCGGTTATATTGCTATAAATACCTTTTCAAACCACACCTTGCATGAAGTTGCCTTACAAATAGCCGCTATGCAAAACCATTACGGCCACGCATTAAAAGGCTTAATTATTGATTTACGAGACAACCCTGGCGGGACTTTAAAAAGCGCGGTTGCTGTGGCAGATCTCTTTTTACAAGATGGTCTAATAGTAACAACCAAAGGACGTTTTTATGATTCTAATCAGTCGTTTTACGCTAAACGCGGCGATATTTTAAAAGGCGCACCTATTGTTGTACTGATTAACGAAAACTCAGCCTCTGCAGCAGAAATACTGGCTGCAGCACTAAAAGAAAATATGCGTGCAAAAATAGTGGGGAGTCAGTCATTTGGCAAAGGGTCGGTACAATCACTCATTCCATTAGGCGATGGTGATACCGCCTTAAAACTAACTACCGCACGCTACTTTACGCCATCAGGTGAATCGATTGAAGGTATTGGCGTGACCCCGAATGTGGCGATTAATCAAACAACGCTTCCACAAACAAATAAAGCCGTTATAATAAAAAATGAACAATTAGAACAAAACACCGTTTTTAGCACTGAAGATTTAGCCGATATCCAGTTAACCAAGGCAAAACAGCTACTCAACATGCACTAAATTCGGTAAATTATTTTAAACACGACAAAGATAATAAAAATTATAAAACGTGAAAACTATAAATTTAATGGTGTTAGCTGGGCTGTTTTTAGCCTTATTTGCAACATCGAGTGCTGTTAAAGCCAAGCAAATAGCCATAGTGATCGATGACATAGGTTATCATCAACGTGATTTAGAATTCCTGAGTTTACCTGGGCAGTTGTCCTATTCAATATTGCCCCACACCCCCTATTCTCAAATATTTGCAACCCTTGCTAGTCAGTCAAATAAAGAGCTCCTGTTGCATGTTCCTATGCAGGCTTTAAATGGTAAAAAACTCGGGCCTGGTGCGCTCACTTTAAATATGGATAAAGCACAACTTCAACAAACGCTCGGGAATGCGCTGGCCAGTTTACCGCAAGTTAAAGGAGTTAATAACCATATGGGCTCTGCGCTGACTCAACAAAGCCAAGCAATGAAATGGACCATGGAAGTACTCAAAAAACGCCAGCTGTATTTTCTTGATAGCCGTACAACTGAATTAAGCCAAGCCCAGAATGCAGCCAACTTTTTGGGAGTGGAAAATATTAGCCGACATGTATTTTTAGACAATATAACGACCACAGAGCAACTACAATTAAGATTAGAAGAGCTAAAATCAAAAGCAACTAAGTATCAGTTTGCCATTGCAATAGCGCATCCCTACCCCGAAACCATCGATTTTTTACGCCACGCTTTGCCGCAATTAAGTGAGCAAGGATTTGAACTGGTGCCAGTATCGCAACTGGTCGAACGTAAATATGTACAAATAGCTCAGCAAGAAGCTATTTCATTAAACTGATGGGGTAAGTAAACACCCTACCCCGTCAGTTAATTTAACTCACTTAAACGCATTATATTTATAAAATAAACGTCGCTACTTTGGCATTTAAATCTGTAGCTCTGTCTTTTAATACTTCAGCTTGGCTTAAATGCGCAGTTGCTGAGGTAGTAATTTCATCGGTTACATCTTTAATGGCGACCGTATTTCTAGTAATTTCATTAGTCACTTGCGTTTGCTCTTCTGCTGCAACCGCTATTTGACCTGCCATATCAGAAATTTCATTCACTGCTAAGGTGATTTCCTCTAGTGCATGAGCTGCTGCATTAACATCATCCACACTATTGTTAGCATACCCCTTACTGCTGTCCATCAAGCTCACTGCTTTTTTGGTCGTATTTTGTAAGGTTTCTATGGTGGTGTAAATTTCTGCTGTGGAGTTTTGCGTTCTTCTTGATAGTACACGCACCTCATCGGCAACCACTGCAAAGCCACGCCCTTGTTCACCAGCACGGGCAGCCTCTATTGCGGCATTGAGTGCTAAGAGATTTGTTTGCTCAGCAATTTCTTGAATGGTAGTCAAAATACTCGATATAGCCTGAGCATGTAAGCTTAGTTCGCCAATGACGGTGGTTGTTTGGTCTATTTCACCCGCAAGTGAATTAATCGTATTTCTAGTTTTATCAACTAACAGCTTACCTTCACGGCTACTTTGCGCTGACTGCTGTGATGCCGTCGCGGTATTTTCGGCATTAGCAGCAATCTCATGGGTTGCACTTGCCATCTCTGTGACCGCAGTGGCAACCATCGCCACTTCTTGCTGCTGACGCTGCAACTCACTGACACTGTTTTGATTGGTGATTAAGCTTTTCTCTGCATCAAAATCTAAATCAGTAGCTAACTGGCGAATATGGCTTATAAGCTCATGCTGGCTGCTTACAAAGCGATTAAAACTATCAGCCAGTACCCCAACTTCATCTTGTGTATCAACACTAATACGCTGGGTCAAATCACCGTTACCATCAGCAATTGTTGATAACGCTTGAGATACTCGGCTTAACGGCGCAAGCAACACACTTAATAACCATGAAATAGCCAACACGCTCAATAAAAGTGCCACACTGACTAATACGAGTTGAGTTACTAATAAACTAATTAACGGTGCCTCTAAGGTTTCTTTATCCAATACAAATAGCAACTGCCAATCGGTATTATTTATATTTTCACCCCAAACAAGCTTCTCTCGGCCTTCATCTTTAAAATAAAGGGGAGTAAATTCACCGTTTTGACTATTAGATAAAATGAATTGGTGATTTATTTTCGAGTCAATATGCGTAATATCTGCCATTACTTTTTTAGTGTCTTTATAGGCAATCACAGTGCCATCTTGGTGCATCATGATGGCATAGCCATTTGCCGGTAAAGACATAGTATTAACATCATTAACTAAAGACTCAATCGATAAATCACCCGCTACCACGCCACTTTGTGTGATTTTAGCAATAGAAACAACCAACTGATTAAACGCAGTATCTAAATAAGGTTTGGTAATTACGGCGCCATTTTTCAGCTGTGCTTGTTTATACCATGGACGAGTGCGCGGGTCGTAGCCGGTTCGATCAATACTTGGATCAGAGTCAGTCATTTTCCCGATACTATCTCCAAAGTAAGTTAATTGAAAACCACCCGACACTTGGGCTTGCTGTAATGCGCTGAGCGTATTGCCCTCAACCTTACTCGCAACTGACTCTATGATCTGCTGACGACTAGCTAGCCAATCTTCAATACTCGCAGCTTGTTGCTTACCAGACTGACTTAGATTATCAATACTGCTTTTTAACAGTAACGCTTTTTGAGAGGTGTAGCTATTCCACGATAGCAATACAATAATAACGGCTAGGGCAAGAACCACCGATAGCAAGATCTTTTTCTTTAGTGAATATGAGTTCATATTGAGTGTAAATACTCGCGTTAAATGAAATTGAAAGGCAATAAGCACAGCAATTAATAATTTAATTTAGGCTACGGTTTGAACGACAAGTCGCTCAGGTGCGCGAATATTTTCATATACCCAAATTAAAAACAAACTAAAATCATGTATTTAAATTAAAACCAAACTTATTCATTAACTTTAACTAGGGTATATTTAATTAAAAGATATACAGATGTGACTAGAGGTAAGCAAAATAAGAAAAAAGATACTTTTTGTTAACCTCTTTTTTTAACTAAAAAAAAGCCCCGCATTTTCATGCAGGGCTTTATAACTTTTTAAGTACGATTAACTCATCGCGCTTTGTAATTTTTTCATTGCTGTTTTTTCCAGCTGGCGAACACGCTCTGCTGATACGCTGTATTTTTCAGCCAACTCTTGCAGTGTTGCTTTATCATCTGACAACCAGCGTGCGCTAACGATATCTTGAGAACGCTCATCGAGGGTTTTCAAAGCGCTAAATAATCGCGTATGCGACTGCTCTTGCCATTGTTGCTGTTCAATGTCGTCAGCTAGGTCAGCAGAACCATCGGTTAAGTATTGTACCGGTGAGTAAGTACTCGTTGGCGCATCGTCGTTATCGTCGCCAGTTAAGTCAAAGCCCATGTCTTGGCCGCTCATACGCGACTCCATTTCACGCACTTCTTTTTCACTCACACCTAGCTCGCTCGCTACTGTGCTAACTTCGGCTTGGTTAAACCAGCCTAAACGTTTTTTGTTTTTACGAAGATTAAAAAACAGTTTACGTTGCGCTTTGGTTGTCGCAACTTTTACGATACGCCAGTTTTTAAGCACAAACTCATGAATTTCGGCTTTGATCCAATGAACCGCAAATGAAACCAAACGTACACCCACTGATGGGTCAAAACGTTTTACTGCTTTCATCAGTCCGATGTTACCTTCTTGAATTAAATCAGCTTGTGGTAACCCGTAACCCGAGTAGCTTTTTGCTATGTGCGCTACAAAGCGCAGGTGCGACATAATGAGTTGCTTTGCAGCACTAAGATCGCCTTCTTCCTGAAGTTTTTTTGCAAGTTCCTGCTCTTGCTCAACTTTAAGCATAGGAATAGTACTAACAGCTTGAAGATAGCCATCCATACTTGCGCTTTGTTGCCCAACTGTAAGTGCCATTGCGTATAAATCTTTACTCATTTTTCACCTCGGTGATAAACATTTGAAACCATCTTAGCACTCTTTTAGTAAGAGTGCTAACTTGAATTTAAAACTTTTTTGAATCATAAATCAAGTGGTTTTTTTAGTGTTAAGTCAGTCTACACTAGGCGACTGAATAACCTATGAATTGGTTTAGCCAAAGCAAAGATTAATCTTTTTGCTTTGGCTTTTTTATAATTTTAAACTTAAAACATGACAGTTTTAAGAATTATATTAGGGCCCTAAACCTTATCGGGTTCTATTTCTGAGATGTAACGGTTAACCGATAAGTAAGAACCAATAAAGCCTAAGCTAGTGGCCAACAATACCAACGCGCCAAATTCATTAAGGCTAAGCCCTATAAGCGTAAAGCTGGTTTGATATACCCCTGCAACACTGCTTACCGCAGCAGATAGCCACCACATCATTAATGCTACGCAAATAAAAGCAAACAACCCGCCAATCACGCCATACCAAATGCCAGTCCATAAAAAGGGGGCATGAATAAAGGTATTAGTTGCCCCTACGAGCTTCATTACCTGTATTTCTTCTTTTTTATCCATAATAGATAAACGAATTGTGTTGCCTATAATAAGCGTCACTGAGGTAAGTAATAATAGCGCAATCGTAATTACACTTTCTTTTAACAAACTGAGTAATGCATTTAAACGTTCAAGCCAAGCAATATCAAGCTTACCAAAATCAACTTCGCGTTCACCTTCAAGTTTTTTAAGCAATAGCTTAGCCGCATTAGGTTGGCTATGTCGCTGGGTTGGTGTAACTAAAACCACATTCGGTAATGGGTTACTATCTAGGTATTCTAAAGCTTGACCAAACCCAGACATTTCTTTGAATTCATCCAAAGCCTCAGTGCGAGAAATAAAAGTTACACTTTGTATTTCAGGATATAGCGCTAAGCGTTTAACTAAAGTTTGTGTTTCTTGCTCGCTCATATCCTCTTTTACAAACAAGGATATTTCGCTGGCTTGCTCAAAACCACTGCTCACTTGCTGCACATTTTTAACCACTAAGTATAACGTTGCGGGCAAGGTTAAACTCAAACCCAGAACAGCAATAGTCATCATAGAGGCTAATGGCGTGCGCCACATTTCTCCTAGGCTGTACACACCTTGGCGAAAAATATTAATAATGAAAAAGTAACCGCCAGAGAATACGGATTTTTTTTGTTTATCATTACTATTTTGACGGCTTTTGAACAGTAAACTCATAATACACCCTCAGCCAGTGGATCTTGGCTCATCCGCCCATCATGAAGCGTTAAGCTACGATACTTCATTCGTGATACTAACCCCAAGTCATGGGTGGCAATTAAAACCGTGGTGCCATGCTTATTAAAATCTTCGAACAGGCGTAATATTTCCATCGATAACTCAGGATCAAGGTTACCGGTAGGTTCATCAGCTAATAGTATAGGAGGAGAATTAACAATGGCTCGTGCAATCCCTACACGTTGCTGCTCACCGCCAGAGAGTGTGGAGGGATGACAGCGTACTTTATCTAACAAGCCCACTTTATCGAGCGCGCCATGCACACGCTTGGCAATTTGCTTGTGGTGAGTCCCTTCAATAATTAAGGGCAAAGCAACGTTATCGAACACCGTATATCGTTCTAATAGACGATGATTTTGAAAAATAATACCAATGTCGCGGCGTGCATACGGAATTTGTCGTGAATTTAACTTATTTAAATCCACGCCATTGATAAACACATTACCCGCAGAGGGGCGTTCCATCAAGCTAATAAGCTTTAAAAGTGTACTTTTACCGGCACCACTGTGGCCCGTTAAAAAAGCCAGTTCGCCTGGTTTTATATGAAAACTCACTTTTTCAAGCGCGCGATGCCCACCGGCATAGGTTTTACTTACTTGCTGAAAATTTATCATTTTTTATTATGCCAACCTCATTAAACGTCCTAACGCAATTGGTATTCCTTGCAATTAAAAAGGGAGCAGGCTCCCTTTTGGTAAATTAAACGTCGTCCTCATCTTGGCTAAATAGCGCGTCAATAAAGTCATCGCTCTTGAAGGTGCGTAAATCATCAATACTTTCACCTACACCAATGTAACGAATAGGAATATTAAACTTATCAGCAACGGCAAAAATAACCCCGCCTTTAGCGGTGCCATCAAGCTTTGATAGTGTGATACCCGTTAAACCTACACATTGGTTAAATAAGTTTACTTGGCTAATAGCATTTTGGCCTGTGCCAGCATCAATTGTCAGCATCACTTCATGCGGTGCATCTGGGTCTACTTTTTTCATCACACGGGCTATTTTTTCAAGCTCTTGCATTAAGTTATCTTTATTTTGCAAGCGCCCTGCTGTATCGGCAATTAACACATCAACATTACGCGCTTTAGCGGCTTGAAAGGCATCAAATACCACTGAGGCGCTATCAGCACCAGTGTGCTGAGCTATAACAGGAATACTATTACGCTCACCCCAAACTTGAAGCTGCTCTACTGCTGCGGCTCTAAATGTATCACCGGCAGCAAGCATTACCGATTTACCTTGGTTTTGAAATTGTTTCGCCATTTTACCAATGGTGGTGGTTTTACCTACGCCGTTTACACCTACCATAAGGATAACGAAAGGTTTTTTGTCTGCTGGTATTTCTAAAGGCTGCTCTGCTGTTTTCAGCATAGTTGCCATTTCTTGCTTCATTAATTCATAAAGCGCATCACCATCTTTAAGCTGCTTGCGATCAGCGGCGTCGGTCAGGCTATCGATTAGCTTCATGGTGGTATCAACACCAAGATCGGCAGTGAGTAACTGAGTCTCTAATTCTTCAAATAACTCATCGTCAATTTTTTTACCGCTGAAAATTGAGGCAAAGCCAGAACCAATATTAACGCGTGTTTTCAGTAAGCCTTTTTTGAGGCGAGAGAAAAAACCTTCTTTTTTAGGTTTTTCCGCTTTTATAGCTTCTTCCTTTGCAAGCTCTGCGGTCAGTCGCTCTTGCTCTAGGCGTTCAGACTCCTCTTCAGCAGCCAGACGCTCTTGTTCTAAACGCTCGTTCTTAGCTTGCTCTGCTGCAATACGCTGTTGTTCTAAACG
>NZ_LYRQ01000057.1:0-28896 GCF_001661605.1 Pseudoalteromonas sp. MQS005
GTCTTTTGAGAGAGTGTTATCAAAGTTATAGTCTCTATAATTACTATTTATAGTAGTCTAACTTTATGATATCTATTGCAAAATGTGCATGCCTTGTCTGTTATGACCTATTTAGCTTTAATTTTAGCCTTGATCTAAGCGGCTATTTTAACGTATTATACTTCGTGTTCGAATAATTAGTTATCTAATAAATTTTGTTGTTTAAGTAAGTAAACGTGTTAGATATAAACATCTTAACTCTCTTAGTGATTGTTTCAGCGATGTTTTATAATGTTCGAACGTAAAATATCATTTACCGAACTCTTTGGTATAGTTTTGCTCAAGGTGTTTATTTGCTTAACGCATATAAATTAAAGTTTGAGTTGAATTATTACCTTTCAATATTTAATCCCCATCGTGGCGGTTAAATCTCGGTCCTTAAGTCATCACCCTATCTGTTGGTGTACCAGACTTAAGAGGCTCTATGTATGTTGTTAATAAAAAAGCCGCACACAGCTTTTTACAGCGATACATAAACAACACTTTATATTTTTTTAGTTAGTACAATCCAATTTTATTGGGTTAATACTATTTATTTTTTGCATCTCAATTTAAAACAATGGTTTTAGAGACGGTGTACGCGTGTGTAAAAAAAGTGTGGGCAATGATAAACAAATTCGACGTTATGTTTTAAACATAGCGACCTGGTTTCATTCATCAGTGTGATGAATACAAATAAAATGGAAAGTTGAGCATTTATGCAAAAGTTAAATTGGCGACGTATCGTACTTAAAGTGGGCAGTGCCTTAATTGCACCCGATCAAGATGGCTGTCGTTCACGCTACTTGTTAACCATCGCACAGTTTATCGTTCACTGTCGCGCACGTGGTATAGAGGTTATTTTAGTGTCATCAGGCTCTGTAGCGGCAGGCTCGCATTTATTTCCATCAGAGAAGCCGCGCTCAGTTGTTATGAAAAAAGCCATGGCAGCAGCAGGGCAAACAGAAATGATGGCCATGTGGGATCGTTTCTTTGATTTTCCATCAGCGCAGCTACTATTAACTCATGGTGACCTACGTGACCGTGAGCGCTATCAAAGTATTCGTGAAACTGTATTTACCTTGTTAGAACACGGCGTGCTACCTATCATTAATGAAAATGATGCGGTAACAACAGATGATTTAAAAGTGGGTGATAACGATAACTTATCAGCGATGGTTGCAGCAGCCGCTGACGCTGACGCATTAATGATTTTTTCAGATGTAGATGGGCTGTACGACAAAAACCCAAATCTGCATGACGATGCCGTATTATTGCCTGAAATAAAATCAATTGATGATTCTATTTATGCTATGGCAGGATGTGCTACCAGCGCAGTGGGCACCGGTGGTATGAAAACCAAGATTGAAGCGGCAGAAAAAGCCACATCACATGGTATTGCAACGTATATTATTAACGGCTTTAAAGAAGAAACCTTTACTCGTTTATTAGCGGGCGAAAATCCAGGTAGTGTGTTCTTGCCTTATGAAAAACCAATGCAAGACTCTATTCACTGGATGACACATACCGCAAATGAACAAGGTGAAGTGGTTGTCGATGGGTCATTTGATGATTCGCTAGAAGGCGAAGACGGCTGTTTACGAGGCGATGAGATCAAGGAAGTACATGGCGAGTTTGCTGTGGGCGATACTATCTTAGTTCGCAGTGAAGATGGTACGCGTTTAGCTAAAGCCACAGCAAATTACAGTAGCTGCTTGTTAAACTTTATTGCAGACAACGAGCAGAGTGAATTCAGCGAAAAAATGCAGGATTCAATTGGACCAATTATTTCAGAAAAAGATATCGCATTATTGGAGAAGTCATGAGTTTAATTACGGATATATCACGCCAAGCAGCAAAAGCTGCACATACACTTGCTTTACTCGATACCGAGACTAAAAACAACGTGTTAACCGATATGGCAGCGGCATTAAGAGATCAAAAAGAATTTATAATCAAAGAAAACGAAAGTGACCTAAGCGCTGCGCGTGACAATAATTTAGCAGCGTCAATGATAGACCGTTTAACATTGAATGATGAGCGCATTGAAGCGATGGCTGAAGGTATCGAAGTGATTGTTTCACTTGATGATCCGGTTGGCCAATTACGTGATATCACTGAACGTCCAAATGGCATTAAAATTCGAAAAATGCGTGTACCATTGGGCGTGGTATGTATGATTTACGAAGCACGACCTAATGTAACGGCTGACGCGGGTGCTTTGTGCTTTAAGTCGGGTAATGGTGTTATTTTACGCGGTGGTAAAGAAGCGCTTAAAAGCTCACAAGCCATTGCTAGTGTAATGCACAGCGTGCTTACTAAACATGGTTTGCCAACGGCGCTAATTTCAGTTATTCCAGATCCTGACCGTGCTTTACTAATGGAATTAATGCAGCAACGCGACAGTATTGATTTAATTATCCCACGTGGCGGTGAAGGGCTTATTAACTATGTAACAGAAAACAGTACAATTCCTGTTATTCAGCACTTTAAAGGCGTGTGTCATTTATACGTAGATAAAGATGCAGACTTAGAAGTGGCACTTAATCTACTACTTAACGGTAAAACTCAACGTACTGGCGTATGTAATGCCTTAGAAGGGTTAGTAGTACACCAAGATGTTGCTGATGAGTTTTTAAACCTGTGCGCGGTAGTGCTTCGCCAAGAAGGCGTAAAAATAAATGCCGATGCCAAAGCGGCTGAGTATTTTGATAATGCCACTGTGCTTGCAGATAACGAATTTGGTGAAGAATATTTAGATTTAGAAATTGCTATTCGTATAGTGCCAAGCTTTGATGCAGCCGTTGAGCACATTGCTCAATTTGGCTCAAATCATACCGAAGTTATCTGTACTAAAAACGATGCTGCGGCAGAGTTATTCCAACGTAGTGTGGATGCATCGGTTGTTATGGTTAATGCGTCATCACGTTTCTCTGATGGCTCACAACTAGGTTTAGGCGCCGAGATTGGTATTGCAACGACTAAGTTGCATGCTTATGGTCCAATGGGGCTTGAGTCACTAACGACTGAGAAATATTTAGTTAATGGTGTTGGTCAAGTTCGCGAATAACTTACCCAACCTAATAAACGATAAAAATGCCGGGCTTTTGCTCGGCATTTTTGATCTCGATTTAGCAAAATCAAACAACTAAGCAAACATAAAGATTAAAACAGAGCAAAAAATTATTAACAGAGAAATTTATTTAGAATATAAAAATAAGGATATTACTTAAGGGAGAGAGTAGGAAAGTGGTGGAGCTAAGCAGGATCGAACTGCTGACCTCCTGCGTGCAAGGCAGGCGCTCTCCCAGCTGAGCTATAGCCCCACATTCCTAATTTACATACAATGTAAATGCTTAAGTGCTGAGTCTTAAGCGGGGTGAACTTTAAATATTTTTACGATTTTGGTCAAGTATTTTTTCACAAATTTTTCCGTTTTAACTAATTTTTGTTAAACTCGAGCTCAATATTTACTAAAACGACAATACATAATGAAAAAATACGCGTTAGTTTTCATGATTTTCCTTTTTGGTTGTGCCAGTTCAGTAGATGAACCGCCCTACGAAATTAATAATAAACAATTTTATGACACCCTTGATGAGCAAGGTAACAAGCTTTTTGCTTATGTGGTTTCTGTAAAGGCTAAAAGTCGTGAGCAAATTAATATCAATAAAAAACTAACCCGCAGTGATGTTCAGCGTTTTGCTGAGCAAGAGCATTTTGAAGAGTCGAGTGTTTTAAAATTACAATTAGAAGATCAAGCGGTAGAGTTTCTTAATAAAGAACTAGCACAGCGTAACTATTGTGCAGATAAGCATGAAATAAACGAAGTACTATGGCGTGATTTAAGTGTGCAGCTAAGAGGGCGTTGTTTGTAGTATGTTAGCGGATAAACAAAAACTAGCGGCAGTGTTAGCCCAACTAAATATAGAATATGACGTAATAGAACATCCAGCACTACATGGCAGTTTAGATGCCGATGAACTGATGGTAAATCGCCCAGGAACACGTTTAAAAAACCTATTTTTGCGAGACAATGAAGGTAAGCGTCATTTTTTAGTGATCACCGCGCATGATAAACAGTTGGATTTAAAGTCACTTGCCAAACAGCAAGGGCTATCGCGTTTAGGCTTCGCCTCTAATGAGCGCTTGGCTAAATACTTAAAGGTTGCACCTGGTTGCGTGTCAATGCTCAGCTTAATGAACGACAAACAACGAGATGTAACACTTTGGCTTGACCAAGATATTTGGTTTGGCGATTTATTTCATTGCCACCCGTTTGAAAATACCCAAACATGGTTATTAACTAAGCCTGATTTACTGCGTTTTTTTGACTTTACTGAGCATCAGCCGCGGGTGATGTTTTTGCCATCGCGCTGAGCCCACAAAATAAGCCCCAGTCCACACAAACATACAGCGAGTAATGTTGCCATAAACGCCGTTTGTCCATGAGTTTGATAAACCACCCCTGGTAATAACGAGCCCAGTGCGCCGCCGCTGTAATAAAATGATACATAGCACCCGTTGGTAACGCTTGGCGGTGCGTGACTGATTTTATTAACCAGTGGTGCCGCTGTGGAATGAATCACAAACATAGCGCCGCAAAAGAGTGTGAATGCAATTAAAAACAACAACAGTGAATGACTCATTAATAACACAATACTGAGGTTATAAAACACGAATACCGCGGCCAACAATCGCCAGGCTGAAGTCATTTTTTTTAATAGCCAAGGAGTGAAAATAGAAGCCAAAGCACCCACCAAATAGCCACTATAAACAAAGCCAATGTCGCGCGTGTTATTAATTAAAAAGGTATTTTTTAAAATAAAAGGCAAGTAGTTTAATAATGCTGCAAAGCAAAAAAACATACAAAAAATGGCACCATAGAGCTTAAGTGCAGAGCCCTCTTTAAGTTGTTTTATATAATCTAATGGCGATAAAACCTCTGTTGATTTAACGAGATTAAAACGTTTATGGGGAATACTTAACGCTAGAATAATCAGCATGGCTGCTATTAGGTAATAAAAACTCTGCCACGACCAAACATCGCTAAAGAGCGCAGCCAATACACGACCAAAATAACCACCGACAATCGTACTACCTATATATAGCGTCATATTTTTTTGTAATGTATCGGCTTGATAGCTCATACCAATAAAGCTGGTCATGGCAGTCAATGCGGCAGGTAAAGTCAGTCCTTGTAAAAACCTTACCAGTAGAAGTAATTCAAAACTTGGGGCATAAATAAATAAGATACAACCCACACCCAGTAACAACATAGCGAAGCGTAATATCAATAAAGAGTTTCGCTTAGCTAAAAACAGTCCATACACCAAAGGGGCAATAGCTAAAGGCAACATAGTGGCCGTCATTAAGCTGCCTGCAACAGCAGGAGCAACATTAAATTCAGTAGCAAATAAACTTAATAATGGCTGTGGTGCGTATAAAACAAAAAAAATGAAAACCGAACAGATGAGTAGGTGAGGTAAGCGCATTAACTGCCATATACATTGCTTATTAGTTGAGCTGCATTATATACAAAACTGCTAGGGTTTTCATAAATTAACCTTTATTGCGCTAAATCATGCTTTGTTTTCAGTAGTTTGTTAGATTAATACCAATAGCGCTGTTATTTACGCTCGTTGGTGATTAAAATAGCATTAATATTCGTTTTTAGTGGGAACACGCCATGGGGTCACTACAAGAGCAATTGCTCCAAGCTGGTTTAACAACATCACATAAAGCTAAAGTTGCTAAATCAGAAAAGCGCAAGCAACAGAAAAAGCAAAAGAAGGGAGCGACGAGCAACCCGAACGATTTACAAAAGCATATTCAGCAAACTAAGTTGGAGCAGCAGCAAAAAGCTGAAGAGCTCAATAAAGCGCGCCAAGAAGAATTAAAGCAGCGCGAGCAAGTCGCCCGTGTGAAGCAAATTTTAGAGCATCATAATCAAGAGTCAATTCGCGGTGAGCGTACCTTTAACTTCACTTATGAAAATAAAGTGAAAGGGCTTGATGTGAATGAGCAAACGCAAAAGGCGCTCTCGGGCGGGCGTTTAGCTATTTGTGTGTTAGAAGGTCAGTTTTACGTATTAGAAGATGAGCCTGCGCGTAAAGTGGCTGAGGTGGATGAAAAGTATATTGTGTTTCATGTTGAGCCTGAAAATAAAGCCAAAGATGAAGACGATCCGTATGCTGATTTTGAAGTGCCAGACGATCTTATTTGGTAAGCCTATTAAGTATCTGCTCAGTTAAAGCAAGCTAGTATGTGTTTTATGAGGGATACACGTATTTGTTCTGATTGATCGTCAAACCTTACCAAGGACGTATGCTTTTTAAAGATTTATTGACTACAATAATCACAACCGTTTTTTTTAACCGTAAAAAGAAGAGTAAATACAATGAGCAAGATAAAAACACTTTTATTAGGCGCGGGTATTGGTTTAGCCGCAAGTTTTTCATTTTCAGCAGCCGCTGCAGATGGCGCTACACTTTACACAGCTAAAAATTGTCAAACATGTCATGGTGCAGAAGGTAAAGCACCTATTATGGCAATGTACCCTAAACTAAATGGTCAAAACAAAGAATATTTAGTAGCGCAAATGAAAGACATCAAGTCAGGCGCTCGTAACAACGGTATGTCTATGGCGATGAAAGCGATGGTTGCGACTGTGACTGATGAAGAATTTGAAGCGATTGCCGATTACCTATCAAAAGTACAATAACCGTTAACGCTAATTAAAAAGAGCCACACCTATGTGTGGCTTTTTTATTTGGTGATTGCCATCATGCTAATACTCATTTAGACTTCTAAACATCTACAATCACTAGCGCTATGCTGTGTTTTAAAAGGCTTGTTATGTTTGATTTACCCCAGCTCAATTTAAAAAATAAAGTATCAGAACAAGAGTGGCAACTACGTGTTGATTTAGCCGCATGTTATCGATTAGTTGACCATTTTCGTTGGGGGGATTTAATTTATACGCACCTTTCTGCTCGCCTACCGGGCACTGATCATTATTTAGTGAATGCCTTTGGCTTAACGTTTGATGAGATCACTGCATCTAACTTAGTCAAAGTAGATTTAAATGGCCGCATTATTGACGATACACCCTTTAATATTAACCCTGCAGGTTTCACTATTCACAGTGCCATTCACGAAGTACGTGAGGATGCACATTGCGTTATACACCTGCACACCAAAGAAACGATTGCAGTTGCAACACAAAAAGAAGGGCTGTTACCGCTAAGTCAGTATTCGATGTTTTCATTGCCGTCTCTGTCTTACCATGGCTATGAAGGTTTAGCGGTGAATGACGATGAGCGTAAACGCCTGCAAACAGATTTAGGCACCACCAATCATATGCTATTGGTCAACCACGGCGGTTTAACAGTAGGCCCAACGGTAGGCGATGCGTTTATGCGCTTTTATGACCTTCAGCGTGCCTGTGAAATACAGTTAGCCATTCAATCAAGTGCGCAAGAAGCGGTGGCTGTACCTCAAGCTATTATTGATAACATTTATAACCAAGCGAACGTCGTTCACAGCGGCAGTACAGGGGGCCAGCTAGCATGGCCTGCCATGTTACGAAAAGCGTATCGTCTTGATCCTAGTTTTGCAAAATAACCCACTGAAGGTTAATAAGGAATTTTTATGAAAGTAAATCGCGTTGAAGTCTTTGATATTCATTGCCCTGATCGTCCTGCATGGACGCCGGTATTTGTTCGAATTCATACCGATGAAGGTATTAGCGGTGTGGGTGAAGCAGGTCTTGCGTACGATTTAGGCCACAGTGCCGCTGCTGCGATGATCAAAGAAATGGCCGATGCCTTTTTAATTGGCCATGACCCGTTTCAAACTGAAAAACTATGGTCGCGCATGTTACGTGAAAGTTTTTGGGGTTTAGGTGGTGGGCCGGTGGTTTACGCAGCAATGAGTGCGATTGATACGGCGCTTTGGGATATAAAAGGTAAAGCATTGGGTTTACCGGTTTATCAGTTGCTTGGCGGTAAAGTTAACGACAAGTTGCGTACTTATGCATCACAGCTGCAGTTTGACTGGGACAGTGAATTTAAAGCGCTGGTACAGCCACAAGAATATGCAGAAGCGGCACTAAAAGCGGTGGCGGAAGGTTACGATGCGGTAAAGGTCGATCCAATTCAATACGATAAAGACGGCAACACCTATTACGACCGCACAAATATTATTTCTCGTCCAGAAATGAAACTATACCGCGCTCGTATGCAGGCTATTCGAGAGGCCGTGGGTGACGAAGTAGATATTATTTTTGAATGTCATAGCTTACCAGGGGCGACATCGGCAATTCAAATTGGTGAAATTGCAGAAGAATTTGACTGTATGTATTTTGAAGAGCCGGTGAATTACTTAAACCATTCATTACATGCAAAAGTGGCTGACAAAGTGGCTGTGCCTATTGCAGGCGGCGAGCGCTTGTATAACCGCTGGGGTGTACGTCCTTATTTAGAAGATCAAAGTATTGATGTACTACAGCCAGATATCGGCTTATGTGGTGGCTTTACCGAAACTAAAAAAGTATGTGATTACGCTGATATTTTTGATGTGCGTATTCAGGCACACGTATGTGGAGGGCCGGTTGCAACGGCGGCATCATTGCACTTAGAAACAGCGATCCCTAACTTTTTAATTCACGAGCATCATACTTACGCGATTAAAAAGTGGAATAGAGAGCTATGCTTACAAGATCCACAACCTAAAAATGGTTTTTTTGAAGTATCTGAAGAACCAGGTCTTGGGATTGAGCTTAACGATGAAATTGTAATGCGCTCACAACGCGTAGAAATAAAATAGTTTACTCTGTTGAGAAATAGCCGGTAAGTGAGTTGTCACTTACCGGCTTTTTTATCGCTGTGGGTTTATTTTACAAAGTACTTGTTTTAGTTCAATGGTTGCTTTGCTATCAAGGTGGCGAACAAAACAGCGCTCTCCCTTAGTCACGAGCTCAAATTGATCTGGCATATTAAGTTGCTTGCCCAAAATAGGGTTGCCCTGAGGATCTTTATGATTAAGTTGCTCAAGGGTAACTGTGCTTGAGGTGACAAAAACATCGTCTGCTAATTGAACCTGCGAGCTATGCAGCAGCTGCGCAATTGCGTCGGCTACTTTAGCGCTATTAGGCTCAATTAGTAACGCATGTTGCAATTTAGGTGTGGGCTCTGAGCTTTGTGCTAAGCACCCACTTAAAAATAGCGAAATTGCAGTTATTGCTAATAAAATCTTCATTGCTTATCTCATGTTATCGCTAAGAATAATATTCTGTTTAAGTACAGTCTGAATTCGCGCGTCTTTTACTTCAGGCATATCGGTGGCGATAGTGGGCGCAAAACCGAGAACACTATTTATTGAGCTTGGGGCTGGGCAACTGCCGGTTGCTCTATAACTAAGTGCGGTATTAAGTAAGCCTTCACTTGCATCACCTAAGCGTTTGCTAAAGTCATCGGCAACAGCACAGCCTGCAATAAGTACGGGCTGGCGCGCATTATCAATGGTATTTTGCGGTGCAAAGCCATCTGAATATTCACCAAAACCTTTGTTATTTTCGCCAGTAAATTGAATGGTAAAATAAGTAGTGTCGCAGTTATCGGTTGGGTAAAAGCCATACGGTTTACCACAGGTGCCAGCCCCTATCTGAATGATTTCAACATCGGCTCCGCGCAGCCCGTTAATTATAGCCTCACTGGCTGAGCAGGTACTGCTGGTGGTGAGTACAAATATCCGATCTAAATTTAACGTTGGTAATGGGGTGCCTGCAGCTATTGCAGGGTTATTTTCAAACCCGACAAAACGATTTGTAAAGGGCATGGGGGTCAGTGTTTGCCCTGTGATAGGGTTGGTATTGGGGTATTTATCGTTAAAAATAGTGCGTTCAAATATTTTGCCTTGGGTATTGCTACCTGCCACCATATAGCCTACTTGGCTGGCCATTTGTAACAAACCACCGCCGTTATAGCGCACATCAATGACTAAATCTTTAATGCTGCTGGCAGCGAGTTGGTTAAAGGCGTTGTAAAGCTGCGTTTCGGCTATCGCGTTGTGGCTATTAAATTGAAAGTAACCCACATCGCCGTTTGCTAAATCAGTACGTACGTTCATTACTGGTTGCGACTCGATATTTTGAGATGTGAGCGTAACAATGCGATTTTCATTAGTGCTGATATCCCTAAATACAAATTCGGTAACTTTACCTGTTTGTTCTGGGAATAAACCTGCGTTAATAATAGCTACCTCGCTTGATGAGGTCGTGTTAATAAAATCAACACCATCAACTTCTAAAAGCTCAAAGCCCCTAATAATATTTTGATTACTAGCAGGGGTATTTGGCTCGGTATAGCTAACAATTGCTTGGCGCGGCGCACTACCAGCGATTATTTTTATATTAAAGCCATAACCAAAGCTTAGGCCTGATTGATTTTGTCTTTGCCACTCATCGGTTGGCAAACTAAAGTGAAAGTTATCTTTTTTCGCACCCGACTCAGTCAGTTGCTCAGTTTTTAAAGTATTAAAGTAATCAATGACGCCTGACGTTAATGCCGGATTAGTATCAATAATTTCGTCGTACCATAAGTAGGTTTCGTTACTCCAAGAGCGTAGCCAGTTTTTTTCATTAATTGCTTGGCATTGACCTTTAAATTGCCCTGAGCTAGCAAATACACCAGAAGTCCAGCCGCTATTGTCTGTTGTTGGGTTGGTCGCATTGTCGCTACCTCCACCGCCACAACCTGTTAATAAAGCGGCTAGCGAAAAAGGGAGTAATGTGTATTTGAGAGAAGATGAATTAAAAATGGCCATACGCATGCTCGTTTTTTAAACTGTTGAGCTAAATATAGCGGTTTTTATTTAGAGTTGATAGAGGCGCGCTGCATTTTTGTAACTCAAGTGTTGCCATGTAAGATCATCGCTACATAGGCTTCGATAATGATGCCATAACTCATTGTAGTTAATGTTAATTTGGCACACGGGGAAGTTGCTGGCAAACATCACTCTTTGCATACCAAAATGCTTTAAAATATGTGTTAAACACTGCCTTTGCTGCTCGCTATTAAGCATAAGCAATTCAAAGCCTGAAAACTTCATCGCAACATTAGGCTGTTGTGCGAGTAATTCAATGGCGCGTTGCCAGTTAGCAAGGTTGTGTGCAAGCCCTGCGTGATTAATGATGATTTGTAAGTCACTAACTTGGTTGGCATAAGAAATAAGTTGCTCGGTGATGTTGAGGTTTTCTATTTCAAATTGCGCTTCAAAATGCAGTTTTAAGTGGCACAAGTGGCGCAGGTTATCGAGACAATGAGGGTTCAATAAGCGCGTGGCATCATGACCTTCAGTGATATCTCTAATGCCGACAAGGGATGAATGTTTTAGATGTTTAAGTGCTAGTTTAAATGCGTTATTTGGCTGGTTAATTGTTGCAAAGCTAATCGCTTTGTAAGGTAGCCTTTTTATATGCTTTGCTAACCAGTTTAATTCATTAATAGGTTGCTCATTATCAAAGCCAGCTTCTATATGCACTAAACCAACGAGTTCAAAGTCCGTACTTTTGATTAGTTTAGCAACGCTAATCGGTTGTTTTATTTTATCTAAGTTAGGCCAAGCGGGTGGGTTAGCACCTTGCAGCCAGGTGTATTGACCCTCCAGCAAATTAAAAAAATGCACATGCGGGTCAATAATTTTAGTACTCATTGCGCTGTGTAACCGCCATCAATGCGTTGCAAACTGCCGGTAATAAAGCTGGCTTCTGGACTTACTAAAAAGTTTACCAGTGCTGCAACTTCATCGGCTTGGCCTAAACGATTAAGTGGTTGTAAAGCAGCTTCTTCGGCAACAATATCTGCCTTATTTGCGCCACTTTTTTTGCAGTATGCATCAATCGCATTATGAAATAATGGCGTTTCTATGGTGCCAGGACACACGGCATTAGTGCGAATATTAAAGCTTGCGTAATCTAAGGCGGTGGTTTTAGCCATCGAAGCCAATGCATGTTTAGTCAGGTTATAAGCAAATGAGTTTTGTTTGCCAATAATGGCCTGATCTGAGGCAATTAACACAATAGCGCCATCTTGTTGTGCTTTCATGGCTGGTAATACGCTTTGTATAGCCGCGTACGCACCTTTAACATTCAGTGCCATTAACGCATCGAATGTCGCTTCATCGGTTTGCTCAATTGTGGCACTTAGGTGCTTGCCAGCATTTGAAACAAGTACATCAATGCGTTGTGTTTTTTCAATAATAGCCTGTATACACTGACGTACGGTGGTTACATTACTAACATCACATTGATGAAAAACACCACTCTCACTGGGTTCAATATCTAGGTTATGAACCTGATAGCCGCTCGTTAATAATCGCTGAACCACAGCAAAGCCAATGCCTTTAGAGCCACCGGTTACTATTGCAACTTTTGACATACTTGTTCCTTTAATTAGCAATTAATGTGCGTGGCCGCAACCACCTTCAGCATGAACATGGCCGTGAGAAATCTCTTCGTTTGTTGCTTCTCGAACTGAGACAACCTCAACATCAAAAGTCAGCGTTTTACCAGCAAATGGGTGGTTTAAATCACAATCAGCATTAAAGCGGCCTACTTTTACAATGGTTACTTGGTGGCGACCTTGGTTTGATTGCACCATAGCAGTCATGCCTGGTTTCCATACTTTTACATCACCTTGAAGGTGCTTAAGCGGAATGCGCTGAATTAAGTCATCAACACGCTCACCGTATGATTCACTTGGAGATAACGTAACGCTAAATTTATCACCAGCGGCTTTACCTTCAAGTGCGGTTTCTAAACCTGGAAGCATGCCTTCGCTGCCGTGAATATAACTTAATGGCGCGTCGTTTAGGCTGCTTTCGATTTGTTCACCCGCTTCGCTTAGGGTGTAATGAAATTCAACGGCCGAATTTTTACTGATTTGCATGCTTGTCTCTTTGAGTTTTAAATTAATTAAAGGCAATTTTACGCGAAATACTGCGCTTTAGAAACTTAACGTGGATGATTTAATGTATTTTGTAAGTCGAGTAACAGGTCTTTTTTCGCCGGTGTAGTTTTTGGCGTAGCGGCTTGAGGTATAAATAAAACCAACTGAGTCCCAGGTTTTAATACGCTTGAGGCAGATAATTTATTCCAACGCGCTAAATCGCTATGAGCAACGCCGTATAACTGACTTATATTCCAAAGGTTATCACCGGGTTTTACGTGGTAATCTACCTCGATGGTTGGAATGATTTGCTCTTTTTGTTCTAGATAAGGGCTTATTTTATAGTTAATAGTGAGCGACTCAGGCAAAGTTTGCGGCTCCCCTAAAATAAGCTTTTCGCCAACGCCAATAAAGTTATTTTGCTTATTATTGAGCTGTTTTAATACTTCTAAAGGCAAGCCAAAATGCCTAGCAATACCGTACAGCGTGTCATTTTTCTTAACGATGTATTCGCCTGCAAAATTGGCTTTAAAAAAGCGGTTTTTTAATAAAGCTTGTTGCTCTATGGGTAATAACAGAGTGTGCGGTCCATGGGGAGAGCTTTGATTTTTTAAATAACCCCGATTAAGGGCATGCAGTTGTTTGGCGCCCATGCCAGAGAGCTTGGCCATAACTGAAAAATCAAACTGTTTTGCCACATTTAGCGAGGTAGTCAGTGCTTTATAAGGAAGCTTTGGCCGTTTAAAATTTGCCTTAGGGTGTTTCACTAAATAGCTCAGTGCTAATAGTTTTGGTACATAGTCAGCGGTTTCTTTTGGCAGTGTTAGTGCCCAAAAGTCAGTTGATTTACCTCGTTTTTGATTGCGTTTTATAGCGCGCTTAACTCGGCCTTCACCGGTATTATAGGCCGCAAGTGCATGTAGCCAATTACCATCAAAACGTTTATGTAAATAGCTCAAGTAATCAAGTGCCGCATCGGTTGAGGCTAATACATCCTGGCGTCCGTCGTACCATTGATCTGATTTAACCCCAAAATGATGCGCGGTTGCTGCAACGAGTTGCCACACTCCCACAGCGTGCTCGCTTGAGCGTGCGGTAGGTCTAAAGCCACTTTCTACAAACGGTAACAAGGCGAGCTCCATCGGCAAGCGCTTTTGCTCAACTTTTTTTACAATATGGTATAAAAAAGGCTCTGCACGTCGAGACACTATTTTTAAATAATTAGGCTGTTTTAAATACCAGTTAATGCGTTTTTTTAACGCCTGATTTTGCTCAACCGGTAAATGTAAGTTATCAGCAATATGTGCCCATAACTCTGTGGGTTGAGCTATTTCAGGGGCTTTGGGGGTGGCTTTTTTATTAATGACTTTGTGAGTGTTTTTAGAGGTCGGCGTATTTGATAATGCCGGTTTTGACTCTACAGGTGTGGGAACTGCAGGCGCAATGATCTCTGGCTGAGTGGTTTTACAGCTGCATAGCAATACAATGGCAAAGCATAAGATCAAGTGACGCATTTTGTTCCTTTTTAAAAAATATATTTCCATATTTTAACACAATCCATTGTGTTCAGTTATTGACTGTTTTTAGCGCGAAGTAATCCCGATTGCAAAAATAAGTGACTTGATTTTATATCAAGTGGTTCTTGTTGATAAGGTTTTAGTGCCTCACTAGGGAAGTTTTTTTGTAATTGCTCAATACTGGCTTCAGGGTTGTTTTTAGCATGCTCCGTAATCGCTTCTAAAAACGTGAGTGACTGTTTTAGTTTAACTTTATCGACTAAATCGCCATGCCCAGGAATAAAAAGTGACAGCGTATTATTATTTATATATTTTTTTAATAAGCGTTGCCATTGCTTAAGCTCGCCATGCCCAGGGTAGGGTAACCAATCGATGATATCACCACCAATTAAGGTTTTACCTTTGTCGGCAAGTAGTGTTAAATCGCCATTAGTATGTGCCTGATGCGAGTTTATAGTGAGTGTATAGCCACCTAAATCTAACGTTTTAGATTCACTAATACTCATTTTTGGTGGTGTTAATTGATAGTCTTGCCAGCGAAATAAGCGCTTTTTAGCGCGGGTAAGCTTTTCTCGCCATTGAACTTGCTCAGCATCGGGTAAGGTGGCTAATCGTTGATAGCTCAGCTCAATGCTTTTCTCGAATCCCTCTAGCTTGTCTGTTAAAGCTTGCTGGTAAAGCGAAAAGTCGTTAGCGACTTGTTGGTGAGTAATAAGTTTTGCGTCTGGGAAGTAATGCTGCATAACCGCCATCCCCAGTAAGTGATCGTCATGAAAGTGGGTTGCAACTAAATAACACAAAGGCGTCTTTAGACGTTGTTTTAGCTCAGTTACCAGTTGTTCTACTGCCGCAAAGTTACCACTGGCATCAACGAGTAATGCACATTCACTGCCTTCAATTAATACTTGGTTAGAGTCGTAAAAACGAAGTCTTTCAGGTTGCTTAAGAAATTGAATATTAGCTGACAACGGTTGCCACTCAATTGCTGCCTCGCTTTTTGTTTGCATAAACAAGCAAATTAAAGGTAGTAAGCACTTACCTATTTTTTGAGCTTTACTTAAAAATAGTTGCATCTTTATCTCTAGCTGTATTTTTGACGGTAAAAACAATAAAAGCGCAAAATGCGCTTTTATTTAGTGTGCTCAGAGTTCGAGCTTAAGTACTGACTCAATTTATCAATCAGTTGATCTTGATATTCAAGCTCAACTGATTTTTGAGTTTTCGCTTCAAGCAATTCGTGGCTTAAATTTAAGGCAGCCATAAGTAATGCTTTTTGATCGTTTCTGACTGTTGAACGTTGTTTCATTTGTTCAACTAAATCATTCAGATTTTTGGCGGCCGCTTTTAGTGCCTCTTCTTGCCCCGCAGGACAAGCAAATTGCTGCTCTTTACCAAGCAATTCAACAGTGACTCGCTGGTTTTGCAGCTCAGACATTAGCTTGCCTGTTGCGCGCTTTGTAATTTATCTAACAATGATGACAAGGTAGTACTTGCATCTTTTTGTTTTTCTTCATTTTCAAGGGCTTCTAACTGCAATAACTCATTTTCATCAAGTAGCTTGCTGTTTTGCTCTTTAAGCTCTGAAATATCAGTTTGTAACTGATTATTACGGGTAATTAGTTGGTCGATCAGTTGTTCGAGTTGTTGAAGAGTGTTGTTGTTCATAAATGCGCTCATATAACTGTAATTAATGTCATGCAAATGTAAAGCAAAGTGTGTTTATTTGCCAGCATTTACGCTGGTTTTAGGTGATTTTTATTCTATGTTAAGGGATAATTCACGCTATTGGCTTTTTCATTCAGAAGCGGTTCACGTAAACCCCCGCTTTTGCTGGTATCGATTGTCAAAGTAGTGTGCTTATGGTTCACTGATTTTATTAAATAGCGTATGGTGAAAATAAATAATGCTTAGTTACAGACACTCCTTTCATGCGGGCAACCCTGCCGATGTACTTAAACATTTAGTGTTAGCGCAAGTACTGGGTTATCAAACAATTAAAGATAAGCCGCTTGACTATATTGATACGCATTCGGGGGCTGGTTTTTTTGAGCTTGCTGCACCTGACGCGCAAAAAACCCAAGAGTACCAAGATGGCATTGAAAAACTGTGGCAACATACTAGCCAACACAGTGCCTTAAATGACTATATTGAGCTAATAAAATCATTTAATGAGAGCGCATCGCTGGCGTTTTACCCAGGCTCACCAAAAATAGCCGAGCACTTTTTACGCCGTCAAGATAAGGGCTGGTTTTTTGAGCTGCATCCGCGAGATTTAGTCTTACTTGAAGAAAACATGCAAGGTAAGCGCTCTATTCGTGTACGCGGCGAAAATGGGTTTGCAGGCTTAATTGGTTTGTTACCGCCAGCTTCGCGCAGAGCCTGTGTGTTAATAGACCCACCTTATGAAATAAAAGACGATTACAATACGGTAGTACAAACCATTGTTAAAGCACATCAACGCTTTGCAACAGGGACTTACATGATCTGGTATCCGGTTGTGGACAGAGAACGTATTGATAATATGGAGCAGGGTTTAATTGACGCGGGCATTAAAAATATTCAATTATTTGAATTAGGTACTGAAGCAGATACAGAAGTACATGGTATGACCGCCTCTGGAATGATAGTGATAAATCCACCCTGGAAGCTGAAACAAACTATGGATGACGTGTTACCTGAACTAGTAAGCTTGTTGAGTAAGCCAAGTGGCTTTTATCGCAGCGAGCAGTTAGTTGCCGAATAAAAATAAATAAGCCCAGTTTAACTGGGCTTTATACTGATCTGCTTAGATGTGGGGTATTGTTACGCTTAATTAAAAGTAAACAGCGTTAAAGGTTGCAAGTTGCTTGCCTGCCTCATTTTGTAATACTAATTTTTCACCGTTAATTTGCCATTGCGTTGCTGCTTGCAGCACACCCGCCATGGCGCTTTCTTGTTCCATATTTTCATGACACATTTTTTGCGTGGTTGCTAACTGCGTAAAAGTAACCGTTTGCTTCGATACTTCATAACCGCCATTAAAGTTATTGCACCCTAAAAAACCGTGCACAGTGTTGTCACTATTAAATTGAATAAATGGCTCTTTAGTATTCACTTCAACGGGATTGCCATCGATTGAAACGGCTTTGAAGTAGGTATTTACTAAGTCAACGTCTGGCTTTGGCGCTACTTTTGAAACAATAATTTCTAAAGGCTCTGATGAGGCCGTATTAGCAAAAGGCGAGTTACTTGTTGTGCTGGTGTATAGTAAGTTTCCTTGATTATTAATGGTTGCGCGCACGCTGTAGCGATGGGCTGGATCAATTTTTTCAAGGTTGTATTCAAGCTCTACTTTATACGGCGGTGCGCCTACTAAATCAATTACCTGCTCAGAAATAACGGTTGCTGCCACATCCATTTTTGACACATCAACCAAGGTAACGGTTAGCTGTGAATTAGGCGCTAATAGGCTGCGATCTAGGTAGCTAACTTGCACTGGTAGAGAGGCTGTTGTTTGTTTCACAGCGCTATTTTGCTGTGCGGTGTCATCGTTACATGCGCTAAGCATAAGTGTGCCACTTGCTAAAAAACATAGGCCTGCAACCGACTTTAAGATTGAGTTTGGCTTTGGTGAGAACATAACAGTTCCTAGATATAATTACGGATATAAACAGTAGCATACGGCTTAGTTACTTAATCATCGCTTAACTTGTAAATACAGCCAATACAGAAAGTTGAGATATAAAAAAAGACGCTAGGCGCCTTGATTCGTTACTTATTTTTTAACGTATTTAGTTAAAATTACAATACGTTGTCCATCAACACGCCCTTCAATATGTTCTGGGTTGCTGGTTAAGCCAATATTGCGCACAGCAGTACCGCGCTTTGCCGTTAAGCTGCTACCTTTCACATCTAAGTCTTTTATTAAGGTGACGGTATCGCCAGCTTGTAGCACTACGCCATTACTATCAATGTGTTTAATATCATCATCTTCAGCAAGCGCTTGCTGAGCCCATGTTAATGTGTCTTCTTCAAGGTAAATCATATCAAGTGCGTCTTGTGCCCAGCCATTATCGGCTGCTAGTCGTGTCAGCATGCGATAAGCAACAACTTGTACCGCCGGTGTTTGGCTCCACATGCTGTCATTTAAACAATGCCAATGAGTAGGAGTTAAATCGCGGGTGCCTTCAATTTGATCTTTACATGTTTGACAGGTGTAAATGCATTTATCTGAATGAGCTTCGGTAACTGGAGGTACTTCGTATACAGTTAAGTTATCTGTTGCTGCGCAGAGTTCACATTGGTTGTTGCTACGCTCTATTAAGGCTTGTTCAATGCTCATATTAGGGGCTCTTGTGAGTTTATAAAAAATTTATAATCGCATTATACCTTATAACCATAACCTTTGGGTATGCTCAGAGCGGCTGATAGCAGCAAAACCTTATAAAAAATAAGGTTAATAAAGGTTTTTATTTTAAGAATATAAATTTAGGCTTAGTTGCTTGTTTTTTATTCGAATTAAAATTGCAGCAAGTCTTTAAAGTTTCACTATACTGGTTAGGTATAACAATAAAAATAACGCTCACATCACTGCAAAACAGGAAGGGTAATGCCAAATAATCCAGACGTAAAAAATTCATCTATTTTGGTCACTCAATATATTGCTAGGCAACCCATTTTTCATGCTGATAGAAGCATTTTTGCCTTTGAGTTACTTTATCGCGATTCAGTTAATAATGCCTTTCCTGCGGGAACAACCGACGGGCAGGCCACTGGGCGACTTTTTTTTAATGCGTTAATGCTGGTTGGGGTGGAAAAGCTGGCGCTTAATCAGACCGTGTTTATAAACCTATCTAGCGAAGGGCTTTTAGAGGATTTACCTACATTATTGCAGCCTGAAAATACTGTAATTGAAATTGTTGAGCGTACTGAAAATATCGAGCTTGTTACTCAACGAGTAACTGAGCTAAAAAAAGCAGGGTATGTATTTGCGTTAGATGATTATGACGCGCATGAAAAATGGCAACCTTTGCTCAGTTTGGTTGATTATATAAAGCTTGAAGTAGAAGAGCCTATAATAAAAACCACCATGCTACTTAAAAAGCTCAAACGCAATCACCCTGAGGTTAAAATAGTGGTAGAGCGAATCGAAAACTATGACGAATTTAGGCAGCTTAAAGAAGCTGGATGCGATTACTTTCAAGGATTCTTTTTTGCACGGCCAGAAATGCTCAGTTACGGTAATGTTGAGCCGTTAAAAATGGCGGTTTTTGATTTATTGCGCTGCACATCTCGTCCTGACTTGGATTTTAACGAAATTAATCAACGTATTTCTAAAGATGTGGGTTTAACCGCACGTGTTCTCAAACTAGTTAATGCCCGCTCTGCTAATAAAAATTTAGTGATTACGTCAATTCCACAAGCGGTTGTGTATTTAGGGGAAGATTCTATTAGAAAGTTTGTACGAGTACTGGCGCTGAGCGAACTTGGCTCAGACAAACCTAGTGAACTTACTCGTTTAGGTTTATGTAGAGCGCAGTTTATGCAATTGATTTTAGAGCCCGGCGGAAAGATTATTGCAGAGCAAGGCTATTTAGTCGGCTTGATGTCGGTGCTTGATGCTATTTTAGATATAAAACTGGAAGCTATTGCCAAAGAGTTTAGTTTAGGGGCTGAGTTATCTGGTGCACTTTTAAGTTTTGATGGCATGATGGGGAACTCATTACATTTAATAAAAGCAGTAGAAGAAGATAACTGGCAATTGGCTAAAAAGTTGCTAGAGACTATTCGCCCTGCATCAGATATAGAGCTGGTGTATACAGCCATGTTAGATGCGCGCCAATATGCGGATGAGTTATTAGCCACCATTATTGAACAAGACTAACGCAAAACGTTTGGGAATGATTAGCACATATTGATTTTACTTAGTATTACACCATGCGTTTACTTTTACCTATCACGACTATTTTAATTGCCTTAGCTTTATTGATCCCCGGGGTGACACAGCCGGTGTTGAGTATGGAAGGCAAAATTGATAAATCTAAACTTGCTCAAGCCGGTATTGAAATGCTGGCAGATGAAGGAAATCAAAACACCCGTAATATGCTAATGATGATCTCGAGTATGTTGGGATTAGACAAACTTGAAGGCGAGATCAGCGCTTATCAAAAAACGCGCAGTATTTGGGGCACCGTTAACGAACTGGCCGATAACAAAAACTACTTAGTGGCGATATTAGTGGCGTTTTTTTCAATAGTGATCCCAACAATTAAGCTGCTGCTTCAATTGTTTTATTGTGCACTGAAGGAGACTTCGTTTAAGTACAAGCTTGGTAAAGTGATAATTGGCTTAAGTAAATGGAGTATGGTGGATGTGTTTGTTATTGCATTAATCGTGGCTTACATGGCTGGTAATGCAAACGCGAACTCAGAAGACTTACTTAATATGCATGCTGAGTTTGGTACTGGTTTTTGGTATTTTACCGGCTATTGCCTGTTCGCCATTGCGGCTAGTAGCTTGATAAAGCCAATGGTAAAAACCAGTTAATGATTGAGTTTTAAAGCCAGTTACCATAAACTTTTAGCGTCTATTTACTTTTAGGTTATTTCATTGCAACGTATTTACTGTATTTTACTCACGCTAACTTTGTTACTCACTTTTGTGGGTCAAGCCGTTGCGTCTGTATCTATGGTATGTGATATGCCGCATATGAACATGGCAACCCATGCATCGATGCAGCATAGTGAAATGGCAATGAGTGACGACGCTGATACAACAACCATGTCTATGGATTGCTGTAGTGAGCAAAGCACGTTAACCCAAGATTGCAGTTGCCCGATGAGTGCTTGTAATTCGCATTCGGCCTTGCATGTAAACTCGCTATTTATAGCCTCTAAATTATCCTCTGAAAAAGTGCACCTTGCTGTCATGCAGCGCCAACCTAATTTTGCACGATCTCTCTATCGTCCTCCTATGCCTGCATAACCGCAGGATAGGTGTATTCAAAATCTAGCCATTTAGCTTTTTGTCATCTATCTGCTTAAAAATTTAATCGTTTTTTATTTTTTAAATTTAAGTGGAGCAAGTGATGAATCACTTCGCAGTATTAAAAGCCGTTTGTGTGAGCAGCTTATTGAGCATTAGTGTCTCTGTACACAGTGCTGAACTGAGTTTAAATGAGGCAATTAACTATGCCTTAAACCATGAGCCTTGGCTTAAAGCCAGCAAGCAAAAACAAGCATCAATTGAAGCAAAAAGTATTGCCGCAGGTACCTTACCTGATCCGGTACTCACGCTAGGGTTAATGAACTTACCCACTAATGGTTTTGCTTTTGATCAAGAAAATATGACCCAATTTAAAGTAGGAATTAGCCAATCGTTAAGCCGAGGCGATAGTTTAGCATTGCAGCAAAAAGCACTGTCTCAGTCGGCTGCGGCAGAGCCTTGGCTTTGTAAAGATAGACTCGCGCAGGTAAAAACCACAGTGACCGAGTCATGGCTCAATGCGTTCAGAGCGCAGCGAACTATTGCACTTATTGAGCAGGACAAAGCCTTGTTTACTCAGCTAATCGATATTACCGAATCAAGTTATGTAAGCTCGGTGGGTAAAACACGCCAACAAGATATTATTCGTGCGCAATTAGAGCTAACCCGCCTTGAAGATAAACTAATGCAACTTGATCAACAGCTTCAAGGTGCTAAAAAGCGGTTAACACAATGGTTGCCCATCGACATGCTAAGCCAGCCTGTTGGTGAGGACTTTTCACAGGTTTCAGCGTTAAAAAACTACACGGAGTTAGAGTTTCAGCAATTAATGGCATTGCTATTAAAGCACCCCGCTATTATGGCGATTGATAATGCAATAGAGGCAAAGCAAACTCAAATCAGTGTGGCTGAGCAAGGCTATAAACCGCAAATTGGTGTGAATATGGGATATGGTTATCGTGATGATATGCCAATGGGGGGCTCGCGAGCCGACCTTTTCTCTGTGGGAGTGAGTATCGATTTACCGCTATTTACCGATAATCGCCAAGATCAACTTGTTAATGCCGCGATTGCTGATAGCGAAGAGGCAAAAACACAAAAATTAATTGCCCTTAAAAAGCTACAAGGAATGTACTTTAAGGAAGTCAGCCAACTAACACGATTAAGTCAGCGAGCAGCGCTCTATAAAACTAAATTATTGCCGCAAATGGCCGAGCAATCCCAAGCGACCCTGAATGCTTATACCCGCGATGATGGTAATTTTTCGGATGTGATGCAAGCGCGGATCAGCGAATTAAATGCCAAAATAGACGCACTTAATATTCACGTTGATCAAAAAATTATTATTGCACGGTTAAATTATTACGCCAGTGCTGATGACGCCAGCTTAAAGAACTTAACACAGCAGGAGCTAACCTATGAATACTAATTTAAAATTGTCATTGGTGGCTATATGCAGTGCAGCGCTGACGGCCGGGGTGTTATTGAGCTTGCCAGCTGAGCACACTATGCCAAGCAATGACAAAACCAGTAGTAAAAAAGAGCCGCTTTATTGGGTGGCACCAATGGACAGTAATTATCGTCGTGATGAACCAGGTTTATCACCTATGGGTATGGATTTAGTGCCTGTTTATGAAGAGTCAGACAGTGATGCAAATGAAGGCCCCGGCAGTGTTAAAATTTCACCTACCGTGATCAATAACTTAGGTGTACGCACGGCACCGGTGGAGTTTGCAGCGCTGGAAAATGAAGTCAACACGGTAGGCTATGTACAGTATAACCAAGACCAGCTCATTCATATTCATCCGCGGGTAGAGGGCTGGGTAGAGACATTATATGTGAAGGCAGCAGGCGATCAGGTTAAACAAGATGAGCCACTTTATACCTTGTATTCACCGCAATTAGTCAATGCCCAAGAAGAGTTTGTTTTAGCGTTAAAGCGCAATAATCCGGTGTTAATTCGGGCGGCTAAAGCACGTTTAAAATCGCTTAATGTGTCTGAGGGTTTTATTTCACGCTTACAAAAAAGTCAGCAAGTGCTACAAAACATTACTTTTTATTCTCGCCAAGGTGGCGTTGTTGATGAGCTTAATATTCGTGAAGGGTTTTACGTTAAACCAGATACATCAATGATGAGTATTGCTCAGCTTGACGAAGTGTGGGTTGAGGCTGAGGTATTTGAACGCCAAGCTGAGCTGATCCGTGTTGGCTTACCGGTAACCATGACACTCGATTATTTAAGTGGTCAACGTTGGCAAGGGCAAGTGGATTATATTTACCCTACTTTAGATGCTAAAAATCGTACTTTACGAGTGCGTTTGCGCTTTAATAACGAAGGTCATCAGTTAAAACCAAATATGTTTGCGCAAGTGAGTATTCATAGCCAAAAAGCTGAAAAGCAGTTAATTGTGCCTAAAGAGGCGGTTATTCGCACTGGTAGCCAAAACCGCATTGTAATTGCGCTTGGGGAGGGGCGTTTTAAATCGGTTGAAGTAACCTTAGGGCGAAGCGATGCGACTCATACTGAGATTTTATCGGGTGTTTTGGCTGAAGATGAAGTGGTTACTTCTGCGCAGTTTTTAATTGATTCAGAGTCGAGTAAAAGCTCTGACTTTAAGCGTATGCAAGCCCCTTCGCACAGCACCATGGCAATGAGTGATAGTGACCCAAGCATGGCTACTGTGAATGGGGTTATCAACAGCATTGACCCTAGCACGCGGGTTATGAATATTAGCCGTGAGGCGATTGAAAAGTGGGGGCGCGGACCTGCAACTATGGACTTTGTGTTAGCAAAAAATGTAACCATTGAGGCGTTTAAGCTAAATGATGAAGTTACATTTACCTTTAGTATTGAGCAAGGTGTGTTTGTGATCCATACAATGACTTCTGTGCATGCTATGCACAGTCAGCACGAGTAGGAGTGGTTATGATTACTGCAATTATTCGCTGGTCTGTTGTTAATCGTTTTTTTGTACTGTTACTGACCGCTATATTGATTGGTGGCGGCTTGTATGCTGTAAAAAACACCCCAGTAGATGCCTTACCCGATTTATCTGATGTACAGGTTATTGTTAAAACATCTTACCCTGGGCAAGCGCCGCAAGTAGTGCAAGATCAGGTCACATTTCCTATAACCACGGCGATGTTATCGGTACCAGGGGCGCAAACAGTACGCGGTTTTTCGTTTTTTGGTGACTCCTACGTGTACGTTATTTTTGACGAAGACACCGATTTATACTGGGCGCGAAGTCGTGTTCAAGAATATTTAAGTCAAGTATCTGCGCGTTTACCCAATACGGCAATTGCAGAGCTTGGCCCCGATGCCACAGGAGTTGGTTGGGTGTATTTATATGCACTCACTGATACCACAGGTAAGCATGACATAAGCCAGCTACGCAGTTTACAAGATTGGTTTTTAAAGTTTGAACTGCAAACTGTGCCCGGTGTATCCGAAGTAGCATCGGTAGGTGGCATGGTGAAACAATACCAAGTTAACGTACAGCCCGATAAGTTACGTGCCTATGGTATTCCGCTAAGCCTTATTCAAACTGCCATTAAGCAAGGCAACCAAGAAATGGGGGCATCAGTTGTTGAAATGGCAGAAGCCGAATACATGGTTACCAGCACTGGCTATGTAAAAAGTGTGGCTGATTTAGAAGCGATTCCTTTAGGTATAAACGCTAACGGTACTGCACTACAGTTACGTGATGTTGCTAATGTGCGTTTAGGTCCTCAAATGCGCCGTGGTGTTGCCGAGCTTAACGGCGAAGGCGAAGTGGCTGGTGGCGTAGTAGTGATGCGCTTTGGTGAAAACGCGCAAAAAACTATAGAGCTCGTCAAAGCTAAATTGGAGTCACTTAAAAAAGGCCTGCCTGAGGGGGTTGAAATTGTACCTGTGTACGATCGCTCTCACTTAATAAAAGACGCAGTTGATAACCTCACCTCTAAATTGATGGAAGAGCTGATTGTAGTGGCTTTAGTGTGTGTGGTGTTTTTATTCCATGTACGCTCATCGCTGGTGGCTATTATTACCTTGCCCTTAGGCATACTCACCGCCTTTATTATTATGTATTGGCAAGGGATTAATGCCAACATTATGTCGTTAGGGGGCATTGCTATAGCGATAGGTGCCATGACCGATGGTGCGATTGTGATGATTGAAAACATGCATAAACACATGGAGAAAAAACCGCTGACCGATGAAAATCGTTGGCAAGTGGTGATTGATTCTGCCAGTGAAGTAGGGCCTGCATTATTTTTTAGCTTATTAATCATTACAGTTAGCTTTATGCCGGTGTTTATTTTAGAAGCTCAAGAAGGGCGAATGTTTGCGCCATTAGCTTACACAAAAACCTATGCAATGGCGGCATCTGCCGGCTTAGCAATTACCTTAGTACCCGTACTGATGGGGTACTTTATTCGCGGTAAGGTGATATCTGAAAATAAAAATCCGGTAAACCGTTTATTGGTAAATAGTTATAAGCCACTGTTAAACACAGTCTTAAAATTCCCCAAAAGCACCTTGTTAGTGGCACTGATTATTACTTTAGTGGGCTTTTATCCGGTTAATAAAATAGGCAGTGAGTTTATTCCACCTCTTGATGAGGGGGATTTAATGTATATGCCAACCACTTACCCTGGGATTTCTATTGGTAAAGCGCGCGAGCTATTACAGCAAACCGATAAGCTGATTGCCACTGTGCCCGAGGTAAAAACCGTATTTGGTAAAATTGGACGAGCGGAAACGGCAACCGATCCGGCACCACTCACCATGATTGAAACTTTTATACAGTTTAAGCCTAAAGAACAGTGGCGCGAGGGCATGTCCACCGAAAAGCTCAAACAAGAGCTGGATGCTTTAGTAAAGTTCCCAGGACTCACAAACGCTTGGGTAATGCCTATCAAAACGCGAATAGATATGCTGGCTACAGGGATTAAAACCCCTGTGGGTATAAAAGTCGCGGGGCCGAATTTGAGTGAAATTCAAAAAATAGGTCAACAAATAGAAGTACTGCTTAAAGATCTTCCAGGTACCGCATCGGTTTACTCAGAGCGAGTGGCAGGTGGGCGTTATATCAAGGTCGATATTAACCGCGAAAAAGCAGCGCGTTATAGTTTAAATATTGCAGATGTGCAGCAAGTGGTCGCAAACGCTATTGGCGGGATGAACGTGACTGAAACGGTTGAGGGTCAAGAGCGATACCCGGTTAATATTCGTTATCCGCAAGCGTATCGTGATTCACCAGAGGAGTTAATGCTGCTGCCTATTGTGACCCCAGCTGGGCAACGCATTGCACTTGCCGACGTGGCTGATGTATACATTAGCGATGGCCCTCCTGGCATAAAAAGTGAAAATGCCCGTTTAAATGGTTGGAGCTTTATTGATATTAAAGATACTGACATTGGCAGCTACGTAGAAAGTGCTCAGCAGTTACTAAACGAGCAGCTAATTTTACCCGCAGGGTATTCTATAACTTGGGCAGGGCAATACGAATATATGGAGCGTGCCAAAGCCAAACTGAGTTATGTGTTGCCGCTTACCTTAGCCATTATTGTGGTACTGCTTTACCTGAATTTTAGAAGCTTCACTGAAGTCTTTATTATTATGGCGACATTACCACTGGCGATGATAGGGGGTATTTGGCTCATGTACTTAGAAGGCTTTAATTTCTCTGTTGCTGTGGGGGTCGGCTTTATTGCCCTTGCTGGGGTGGCCGTAGAAATAGGCGTTATTATGTTGGTGTATTTAAATCAAGCGTATAAAGCGCAGGTACAGGCCGCCTCTCAATTAGGAAAAAGCATGAGTATTGAGCAGCTTAAGCATGCCATATTAGAAGGCGCCGGTTTGCGCGTTCGCCCTGTAATGATGACGGTAGCAACCATAGTGATTGGTCTGTTACCGGTGTTATATGGCACAGGCACGGGCAGTGAAGTAATGAGTCGAATAGCCGCCCCCATGGTTGGCGGTATGTTTAGCGCCATTGTTTTAACATTGCTGGTATTGCCTGCTGTGTATTTATTATGGCGAAAGCGAAACCTATAATTTTTACACTGGTTGTGTAACTTGTACTGTAAAAAATCAGTGCAAGTTACCCAGCTTTACTTTACCTGCTGATTTTATTGTGTTTTTTATTGGCATGATTCACGCATCTATTTAATCATTAGGGTTAAATAGTAAGGAACGCACATGCAAGTTAAAACAATCCAAGAAGTGTTCGATTGGACCGTTCAATTTCACACACAAATGGCCGCTAATTTTTTTAGTGTAAAGGACCTACTCGGGGAGCATAACAAACAGCTAATTGATTATTGTGTTGAGTATGAAAAAAAGCTCGCTGAGGATTTAATTGGCTTTAAAGCCATCACGCAAATAAACACATTAGATACGTATTGTTATGAATATTTTTCAGAGCACTCAGAAATTATTAACTTTACTGATTTAGATCGCAGTAACCAGTTAGATGAGCAAGTAATTCAAGAATATTTATCAAAGCAGCATCAAAAAGTATTGAACGCATATAGTTATTTGGCTGATAAAGCACAATCACCTGAGGCTCAAGAAAAACTAAGTGAGCTGTTGCAACTTGAAGAGCAAGGATTAAAGCAAATGATACAAAGCATTAATCGTCATGCAGATATGTAGCAACAAGTGTTACGCATAAAAAAGGCGCTGTAATAAGCGCCTTTTTCGTGTGTAAAATAATAGAGCACATTTAACTTTGCTCTACATCAACCACTAAGTCACTCGTAATCGACTCAAGAGCGTTAATTACTTCGTCTTTGTTAAGCCCATTAGGCAGGCTAACGGTGGCAACGGCACTAAAAATTGGCACCCCCCAGTTTGGCGCACTTTGCTGCCTTGAGTTTAAGTTCGTAATATTAGCGCCTTTATGACGAATAACACTTGCCAACTCCTGGACAATACCGGGACGATCGTTCCCGGTGATCACAAAATTAAGCTGCTCGAGTTCAACAGGCTCAATTTCGGTGTTGCCTTTTTCAATACGGACATCTAATTTAGGAAGCCCATTAAGCGCATCTTGAAATGCCTGTAAATGCTCTTCAGCCACCTCAACTTGTATAATGCCAGCAAAGTGGCCAAGCAAATGACTTAAATTACTGCTTAACCAATTACCGTGGTTTTCCAATATAACCGATGAAATACTTTCTACTAAACCGGGGCGATCTTCCCCTAAAATGGTTATTACCAACTGCTTCATAATAGTTCTCTTTTTAAGCCCAAATGAAAAAATAAATGCATAGGCATTAAGTGATGCGATCTAATGTATGTGATTCTTAATGTATGTAAAAGCTAACCACAAAAGGATTGTTATATCTTAATAGGTTACTTTACTATTGTTATATTAGATGCCCATTGAGTATTGTCTTGGATAAATAGTTTGTCCAATTAATAATTGATTTAGTTTATTAATAACACATAAATAAAT
>NZ_LYRQ01000058.1:0-27386 GCF_001661605.1 Pseudoalteromonas sp. MQS005
AAAAAAATCTTGAAATAAAATTGCCCGCCCATAAATAGTTATTTGAGGACGCCTGATGGGTCTTCAGTAAATCAGAACTATTTGAAAATTATATTATTAATTAACTTTTGCCGTTACTTGTTCAAACGAAAAGTAGCAGCAATATATCGCTTAAATATGAGGATATTATTATGCGTACAGTAGATTTATCACCCCTATACCGTTCATTCATTGGTTTCGATCATTTAGCATCATTAATGGATGCCGCTGCACGAACTGATAAGCAGCCAAGTTTTCCTCCTTATAACATCGAAGCGCTTGATAAAGACAAGTACCGTATCACTATGGCAGTCGCTGGATTTAGTGAAGACGAGTTAACCTTGCAATCTGAAAACAACACTTTGGTTGTATCAGGCACCAAAGCAGGTAAAGAGCAAAATGATGAGCGTAAATTTATTCATCAAGGGATTGCCGAGCGTAACTTTGAGCGTAAGTTCCAGTTAGGCGACCACGTTAAAGTACTTGGTGCAGACTTAGCCAATGGCTTACTAAGCATCGACCTTGAACGTGAGATCCCAGAAGCGCTTAAGCCACGTAAAATCGAGATTGGCTCAGGCAATATGCTAGAAAGCAAATAGTTAAGCTAGCACACGTATTTTCCCTGTGAAAAGCCGCCATTTGGCGGCTTTTTGCGTTGTTAGTCTTTTAAGTTTATTTGCATTTGTTTTAAAGCGTTAATTTTATCTATCGCAACTTGCAGTTGTTCTTGTGAAAGCTTTTTTTGTCGGCCTTTAGCCAGTAATTCTTCAAGTTTTAATATTTTGGCTTGTGCAGCAATAACAAAACGTTGCTCTAGCTGTCTTTGCTGTTCAAGGTGGAAATCTTGATATGCCTGGTGATTATTTAAATCACCGCTGTACTGAGCAACTGGCTGAGTATTTTTTACTATGTTGGGTAAATAGGCAGGAGAGGTTATTGGTGGCAAAGGCTGAGGGCTCGTTTTGTTAGTTGTAACCGTGTTTAATTGCGTGCTTTTTAGCTCTTGGGTCATGTCAGCAGTAGTCAGCTCAAGTGACGTTATTTGCTTAACACTTTTAGCTTGGTTAAGGGAATCAATATTCTTTATCGTTGGTTTACTAGTATATTGAGTAAAAAGTGCGTACATACCAACACAAGCTACAACAACAGAAACGAAAACTTTTTTGCTCATAAAATTACTCCTGTCTTATTTTGCCACTTGAGCCAAGTATCCTCATACTGTTGTACCGCTTTTTGTTTTGCGATGGCCTTTGTTGCTTGGTATCGAACGGTTTCATCTTCTGGCGAAAAGTACTCAAACTGATGCTCATAACTGTGTATCACCACCCATTCACCACTGGGTGTACGTATAACAGGAGAAATAGTGTTTTCTTTAGTTGTGAACGCAAGTTGTACAACCCAGCTACTTTTGTTTTTACGGTTTAATTCACTGTTGTATTGAGCATATATATCTTGTTTTCCTGATATTACTAATGCTTGTTTTAGCGTTTTGTTACCGGCCAAGGTGCGAAAACCTACAGCATTGGCTCGATGAGCAAATTGAGCTCCATGGGCTTTTACGTGGCTTAAAAATTTAAACTGCGATTTATTGGCTTGATAAAATGCTTTAATTTCGCTTTTGTTTACTTGTTTCTCTAGTTTTTCAAGAACGGGGCTTTGCATATGCATCATTGTATTTATACCTAGCCAGCTTTGAATGGAGGGGCGCAGAATATCTCCTTGAGCTATTTCATACAGATGTTCAATATCAATATTCTGTTTTGCCAAAATCGGTTTGGCTTTTGAAAACGCTATATTGAATTGCCGTTTTTTTATTAATTCACTTTTGAATAGTTCACTATCTCCTCTGTGGAGTTTAAAGCGTACCTGCATTGATAATGCATCGACAAATTCATATAAATTAATAGCGTTATACAAAAGAGGGGTTAAATCAAACTGCTGTATTTTTTTGATGGCGCTTTGCACATACTGGCCATTTTTAGGGTAGGGCCCTAATGTGTGTTTAAGCCATTGCTTATCATAAGTTTCAAGCTTTATCGGGCTTGACTGTGCGCTTATAGCTAATTGTGAATCGAACAGATTTTTTAAGTAACGTTCAACATGGTATTGAGTACTAAAACCAACGGCAGATTGTCGTTTTATTATCGCAGGGGTTTTTAGCGCAGCTTGTTGTAATAAAAACTGATTCTCATACAGACGAGTTCTAACTTCATTGATTGTAATATCAGGGTTGTGCTTTAAATAAGCACGATGCATAAAGTTAATTTCATCACTGCTGTATTGTGTAAATGATGCCATTACTAGGGAGTGGTAAAACACGCCTAGTAATGTAATCACTAAAATAGCCATTTTTTTCATTAGCGAGCAACCATGGCGTGGTTTAATAAGTGCACCACCATTGCTATTGCATGGGGCACGACCTGCTTAGCTATATTAAGGCGATCAAAATGATCTTCTGAGTTGAGTACAATCCCACCTTGTGCATAAGAAAATGAACCGCCTTGAGTTAATAATGGGCGAACATCTTGGCTATTTTTATCTAAAGGCGAGAACGTTTGCATTGCTTGAGTAACGAGTGATAAATCGTTGAGCTGCTCTTGGTCATAGTAATCGTTTACCCAACTTTCCCAGCTAGAATGATTTAGATCTGATGTGGTCCATGTGTGGTGAGGCTGTAATAAATCAGTAGTATGGAACACAAACCCTAATACTTGGGGATTGCCGCTTTGTAAGTAACTTTGATACCAATATTGCCCTAAATTATCGATAGGTTGAAATGGCATTTCTTCAAAGTCATCGTACATAGAATAGGTTGAGTTGCTATCGATTCTGTAGTGAGATTCTGTTACACCATAACTGTTATATTTTGAAGAGTCGGCATTGAACCAACCTGTTTCTCCCCCTTTACCATCATCAAGATAGTCACCTTTAAGCCAAGCAGATGCAAGATTATCAATAGTTCCCCAAACGGTGAGCTTTTCATAATTATAACCACCAAAATCGTTTCCATGTTGGTCTGCACCTTGGGTATGATTTTGAAAATGCCAATAGCTTGTATATTTAACTATACTTTGCGCTGCTCCCCATACTGGCGCTTGAACACATGAACCTGTAATAGCACCACAGAAAAAGGTGTCTTCAAAGTCATCTACATCATAAGCAGCTTGTCCCAGCAGCTCGGCTAATTCAGAGATTGTCAGATTGTTTTGTGCAGCGTACTGACGTAGGGCAGCATATTCGGTGCTGGCTGGGTGTTGCTGCATATAATTTACGGCATCAAGAACAATACGTTTGTGAGTTTCTTGACTAAAAGCTTGAGCTTGGCTTGTACCGAGCAATAAAAGTGTCGCTGCCATTAATTGTTTTTTCATTTTATTCTCATCATAGTCTGGAGTAAGAGGTGCTATTAAAAAATAAGCTCATTACACTGACATGACAAATAAATTAAACATTTAATTAACAATATTACCTATTTTGGTACTTTAATATTAACTATCAAGAATGCTGCCGTCAATTGACGGCATTTATATTTAAAGCTTTTCAATATTATTTAAATAGTTGTTAGCTTGCTCTAAGGTTTCTTGGCGCAATGATTCATCTTGTTTATCCCAATTGCGATAAACCATGCCTATCCGTGGATTTTTTTCAAGCCGCTCTCGGTGTGTTTGCATAAATTGCCAATAGAGGCTATTTAACGGGCAAGCGTCTTTTCCTACTTTTTCTTTCACCTTATATTGGCAGCTTTTACAGTAGTCGCTCATTTTATTTATATAGTTGCCGCTAGCCGCATAAGGCTTGGTAGCAATGATGCCATCGTCAGCAAATTGGCTCATCCCTCGTGCGTTAGGCATTTCTACCCATTCAATAGCATCGATATAAACACCCAAATACCATTCATCCACTTCATCAGGGTTAATAGCGGTTAGTAAACAAAAATTACCTATTACCATTAAACGTTGAATATGATGGGCATACGCGCTGTCTAAGCTTTGTGTTAATGAGTGGCTTAAGCAGTTCATTTTTGTTTTACCATTCCAAAAATAACGTGGCAGTGCACGGGTTGCATTAAGCTGGTTTTTGTTAGCGTAATCGGGCATGTTTTTCCAATACACGCCACGCACATATTCGCGCCAACCCAGTACTTGACGAATAAAGCCTTCAACCTGAGAAATAGATATTTCACCTTGGCGTTGTTGGTATTCTTTGACCACACGGTCGATAACATAGCGAGGGTGTAAAATTTTGGCATTTAACGCAAATGATAACCGGCTGTGATAAAAGGTATCTTTATCAGGGCATTGATCTGTCATCGCATCTTGAAATTGACCAAAGCGGGGAAGTAAATGTGCACAAAAGTGATCAAGTGCGCTTATTGCTTGTTTACGGGTTGTTGGCCAGCTTAATTGGGTTTCTATTTGCCCAAAGTATTTTATTTTATGTTTATCTAAACGCTCAATGATGGTGCTAACATCATTTTTAAATAATTTGGGTTTGGGGATATCGGCTAAATCGCTTTTTGAAAACTTATTACGGTTATTAGCATCAAAGTTCCATTGACCGCCTTGAGGTTTGTCATCATCCATTAAAATATCAAACTGCTTACGCATTGCCCGATAAAAATGCTCCATAGTGACGTGTTTATCTTTTTTAAAGCGTTTGTCTATATCGTTAAATGCTAATAAAAAATGCTCGCTGTCACAGGCAGTCACAGCTAATTCGCTGTTAGTGGCAAAGTCGTGCAGTTGTGTTTTTAAACGGTACTCATCTGGGTATTGATATTCAATTGAGGTGCATTCATGTTGCTTAGCTAAGCGAGTTAAAAGAGCGGGTAGGTCATCATCGTCTTTGGTGTCATCTAACGTTAAATGCAACACGTCAAAGCCGGCATCTTTTAAGGCGTTAGCGAAGTTTTCCATGGCTTTAAAAAAGGCTGATATTTTTTGCACGTGATGCTTTACGTACTGCGCTTCTTGCATGAGCTCGGCAATAACAAACACGGTGTCATCGGATTTATCTTTAAACCAAGAATGAGCGGGGTTTAGCTGGTCACCTAAAATTAGTTTTAAGGTTTTGAATTTTTTCATAATGAGCCAAAATTATTTTTATACGCTGTATTTTAAAAAGCGATCGATTTCTACATGTCGTTTTAATCATAGAGCAAAGCAATAAACAGCATTGCTTTTTTTATCAACTTATTACTTATTGTGGTTGCTAATTTAGGTGTACATCTTTATAATAGCGGCCATTGTTTAGTAGGTTATAAAATTTACTAACAGCGATATTAAGTTATTAACTTTTTATCTATTGGCGCGGGATGGAGCAGTCTGGTAGCTCGTCGGGCTCATAACCCGAAGGTCGTTGGTTCAAATCCGGCTCCCGCAACCAATCTTAATAGTAGGTTTATACTTACTACTTTATATCGCGCATTCTAAGTAATGCGCGTTTTGCGTTTAAGCTAATGAAGTTTAATTTGGTCAGGGTACTGACTCGCAACCAAGCTTGGCCCTAGGCCACACAGTTTTGCGTTTTTTGGTGTGACGCCCCGCTTGGTTCGGGGCGTTGTTGTATCTGCACCGTTTGATTTGATGTTTATCGATTAAATCAAAATTTAAACTCAGTATTTTAGGGCTATAAGCCCTTTTTTTGTTTGTATGGAGGATTTTCGTGACAAAACTTGAACAAGATTTAGTAACCATGTTAACGCCTGCGGTAGAAATGTTAGGCTTTGAATTACATGGGCTTGAGTTTGTACAAGCGGGTCGCCATTCTACCTTAAGAGTATACATTGCTCATGAGGATGGGATTTCAGTTGACAACTGCGCCGATGCAAGTCGTCAAATTAGTGCGATTTTAGACGTCGAAGACCCAATTACAAACGAATACGATTTGGAAGTGTCGTCTCCTGGTGTTGATCGTCCATTATTCAAACAAGATCACTACGAGCAGGCGCAAGGAGAGGAAGTACGCGTGCGTACTAAGCTTCCACAAGATGGTCGCCGTAATTTTAAAGGCGACTTAATAGCAGTTAGCAGCGATATGATCACACTATCTAGCGATGGTGCGGAGCATTTAATCATGCTTAGTAACATTGAACGTGCGAACATAATCGCAAAGTTTTAATTCGAGTGCGAAGGAATAGGGCAAGCGAGGCATTACCCATGGCAAAAGAAATATTATTGGTTGCTGAAGCCGTTTCCAATGAGAAAGCGGTTCCAAAAGAAAAGATTTTTGAAGCTCTAGAGTTCGCATTAGCGACAGCGACAAAGAAAAAGCATGATGGTGAAATTGATGTACGTGTTGCAATTGACCGTAAAACCGGCGATTACGATACCTTCCGTCGCTGGCAAATAGCTGAAGTTTTAGAAGATGGTTCTTTAGAGAATCCATACAGCGAAATCACGTTAGAAGCTGCTCAAGTTGAAGAACCTGACTTGAAAATGGGCGACTACGTAGAAGAGCAGATTGAATCAATTAAATTTGACCGCATAACAACACAGATGGCTAAGCAAGTGATCGTACAAAAAGTACGTGAAGCAGAGCGCGCCTTAGTCGTTGAAGCATATAAAGATCAAGAAGGCGAGCTGGTAACGGGTGTTGTTAAAAAAGCAACCCGTGATGCAATCGTACTTGATTTAGGTAACAACGCAGAAGCGGTTATTTATCGTGACGACATGCTGCCGCGTGAAAACTTCCGCCCGGGTGATCGTATCCGCGGTCTTTTATATGAAGTGAAGCCTGAAGCACGCGGTGCACAATTATTTGTAACCCGTTCTAAACCAGAAATGCTGATGGAATTATTCCGCATTGAGGTGCCAGAAATTGGCGAAGAAATGATTGAATTACGCGCTGCAGCACGTGATCCAGGTTCACGCGCTAAAATCGCGGTTAAATCTAACGATAAGCGTATTGACCCGGTTGGTGCGTGTGTTGGTATGCGTGGCGCACGTGTTCAAGCGGTATCGTCAGAACTTGGCGGTGAGCGTGTTGATATCGTACTTTACGATGACAACCCTGCACAGTTTGTTATTAACGCAATGGCACCAGCAGAAGTGGCTTCAATCGTAATGGATGAAGATACACACTCAATGGATATTGCTGTTGAAGCTGATAACTTAGCACAAGCTATTGGTCGTAATGGTCAAAACGTACGTTTAGCAAGCCAATTAACTGGCTGGGAATTAAACGTAATGACCGTTGATGAAATGCGCGCTAAGAACGAAGCTGAGTCAGATAAGTTAATTAACTTATTTACTGAAAACTTAGATATTGATGACGAATTTGCATCATTACTTATCAACGAAGGTTTCTCAACACTTGAAGAAGTTGCTTATGTTCCGGCTTCAGAGTTTTTAGAAATCGACGGCTTAGATGAAGAAACAGTGGACGTATTACGTTCACGTGCAAAAGATGCATTAACAACGAAAGCCCTTAAAACGGAAGAAAGCTTAGAAGGCGCTGAGCCTGCTGAAGACTTACTTGCGCTTGAAGGCTTAGAGCGTCATTTAGCATTTGTTATGGCAAGTAAGGGTGTAGTAACACTTGAAGACTTAGCTGAGCAAGGCATTGATGAGCTTGTAGATATTACAGAGCTATCTGCAGAGAAAGCGGGCGAGCTAATTATGGCTGCACGTAATATTTGTTGGTTTGCAGACGAGTAATTTATTAACGGAGGTATTAGAGACTATGGCAGAAGTAAATGTTGAAAAACTAGCCGGTGATATAGGTACAACTGTTGATAAATTGCTACAGCAGTTTTCACAAGCCGGTATTACTAAACAAGCAGGCGATAATGTAACAGAAGCTGAAAAAGCAACGTTACTTGATCACCTAAGCAAGCAACATGGCGGTACTGGATCTGAAGGTCCAGCGCGTATGACATTGCAACGTAAGAGCAAAAGCACATTAAGTGTGACTGGCTCTACGGGTAAAGCAAAGGCTGTGCAAGTTGAGGTTCGCAAAACCCGCACTTACGTGAAAAAAAGTGCTGTTGAGCAAGAGCAAGAACAGCAACGTCTAGCCGCTGAAGAAAAAGCGCGTCTTGAAGAGCAGCAAAAAGCTGAACAAGAAGCCGCAGAATTGAAAGCGAAACAAGAGGCAGAACGTAAAGCGAAAGAAGACGCTGATCGTAAAGCCAAAGAAGAAGCTAAACGCAAAGCAGATGCTGAGCGTAAAGCGAAACAACAGCAGATGACCCCTGAGCAAAGTGCTAAGTCTGAGAAAGATCGCATCGAAGCTGAGCGTCTGCAAAAAGAAGCAGAAGAGGCCGCATTGAAGAAAGCTGAAGAAGAAGCGAAACGTCAAGCAGAAGAGGCAAGAAAGCTAGCTGAAGAGAATTCAGCACGCTGGAAGAAAGAAGAAGAAGAACGTAAGAAACGCGAAGAAACCGCGGATCACCACCTTACGACTTCAACTTACGCACGTGAAGCAGAAGATGTAGCAGATGCTCGCGAAGAGCAAGGCTCACGCCGTGCGAAGAAAAAGAAAAAAGCGCCAGCAAAAGATAAATTTGCAGCGTCTAAAGGTAAAAAAGGTAAGCTAAAAGCGCCAGCGTCATTACAGCACGGTTTCCAAAAACCAACGGCTGATGTTAAAAACGAAGTGCGTATTAGTGAAACAATTACAGTTGCTGAGCTTGCGTCACGCATGGCTGTTAAAGGCGCTGAAGTTGTAAAAACAATGATGAAAATGGGTGACATGGTTACGATTAACCAAGTTATTGACCAAGAAACTGCGCAACTTGTTGCAGAAGAAATGGGCCATAAAGTTATCATCGTTAAAGAAAACGAATTAGAGCAAACAGTACTTAATGACCGCCATGAAGATGGTAAGTCAGAGCCACGTGCGCCAGTAGTAACTGTTATGGGTCACGTTGACCACGGTAAAACATCGACGCTTGATTACATTCGTTCAGCTAAAGTTGCATCAGGCGAAGCCGGTGGTATTACACAGCACATTGGTGCATACCACGTTGAAACTAACGGCAACATGATCACTTTCTTAGATACTCCGGGTCACGCCGCATTTACATCAATGCGTGCTCGTGGTGCAAAAGCGACTGATATCGTAATCCTAGTAGTTGCAGCTGATGATGGCGTAATGCCACAAACTAAAGAAGCGGTACAGCATGCTCGCGCAGCTGGCGTTCCTTTAATTATTGCTGTTAACAAAATGGATAAAGAAGGCGCAGATCCAGATCGCGTTAAAAACGAACTAGCTCAGCTAGACGTTATCCCAGAAGAGTGGGGCGGCGATACACAGTACGTGCACATTTCAGCAAAAACTGGTTTAGGTATTGATGACCTGCTAGAAGCTGTATTAATGCAATCTGAGCTTTTAGAATTAAATGCGCCGACCGAAGGTATGGCTGCAGGTGTTGTTATTGAATCACGTCTTGATAAAGGCCGTGGTCCAGTAGCGTCTATTCTTGTTCAGTCAGGTACGCTTAATCAAGGTGACATTGTATTATGTGGTCTTGAATACGGCCGTGTTCGTGCTATGCGCGATGAAAACGGTAAAGATATCAAGTCTGCAGGTCCTTCTATTCCAGTAGAGATTTTAGGTCTGTCTGGTATTCCAGCTGCCGGTGATGAAGCAACTGTAGTTAAAGATGAGCGTAAAGCACGTGAAGTTGCACTTTACCGTCAAGGTAAATTCCGCGATGTTAAACTAGCACGTCAACAAAAAGCGAAGCTTGAAAACATGTTTACTAACATGACTGAAGGCGACGTATCTGAAGTTAACGTGGTACTTAAAGCAGACGTTCAAGGTTCAATCGAAGCAATTTCAGACTCACTAACTAAGCTTTCTACTGATGAAGTAAAAGTGAAGATTGTTGGTTCTGGTGTTGGTGGTATCACTGAAACTGATGCAACTCTTGCGGCAGCGTCTAACGCGATTGTGGTTGGCTTTAACGTTCGTGCTGATGCATCAGCGCGTAAAGTGATTGACTCTGAAAACCTAGATCTTCGTTACTACAGCGTAATCTACGCGCTTATCGAAGAAGTTAAGCAAGCCATGTCTGGTATGCTTGCTCCTGAGTTTAAACAAGAGATCATTGGTCTTGCTGAAGTACGTGACGTATTTAAGTCTCCAAAAATTGGTGCAATTGCCGGTTGTATGGTTACTGAAGGTACTATCAAGCGTAGCGCACCAATTCGTGTACTTCGTGATAACGTGGTTATTTACGAAGGCGAGCTTGAGTCATTACGTCGCTTTAAAGATGACGTTGCTGATGTTCGTAACGGCATGGAATGTGGTATCGGCGTTAAGAACTACAATGATGTTCGCGTTGGTGACCAAATCGAAGTATTTGAAACAGTTGAAGTACAACGTACTCTTTAATTGTTATTAGGTGGTTTTGGACATTCAAGGTTGTACCTCGATAGCCCAACATAACCTATGCTAAGATTTTAAATGGGGGCTCAGCCCCCATTTGTGTATCCATTATTTAGTTAGCTTATTATTATTTTTCAATAAGTTATAATTTTAGGAAAGTGAAATGAGAGAATTTTCTCGCACTGATCGTGTTGCTCAGCAAATTCAAAAAGAAATTGCGGTGATTTTACAACGCGAAATTAAAGATCCACGCTTGGGCATGGTGACAGTGTCTGCGGTAGAAATATCGCGCGATTTATCTTATGCCAAAGTTTTCATTACTGTGTTTAACACCGAAGATGAAAATGCAGCCAAGCAAAGTGCCAAAGTACTTAACGAAGCAACCGGTTATATCCGCTCGTTGCTAGGTAAACGTATTCGTGCGCGAATCATGCCTGAGCTTAAATTTGTGGTTGATAATTCATTAATGGAAGGGATGCGCATCTCTAACTTAGTGGACTCTATCATTCGTGAAGATAATGCTAAGCATGTTGATGATGAAACAGATAGCGAAGAAGGCACTAAAGACTAATGGCAAGACGCAGTAAAGGCCGTCCAGTTGATGGTATTTTGTTGTTAAACAAACCAGAAGGCATTTCATCAAACAAGGCATTACAGCAGGCTAAAGGTATTTATTTTGCGCAAAAAGCGGGGCACACAGGTGCGCTCGATCCGCTTGCGACCGGTATGCTGCCTATTTGTTTTGGTGAAGCCACTAAGTTTACCCAGTTTTTACTCGATACAGATAAAACCTATGTTGTGCGAGCAAAACTGGGTGAGCGTACTACCACGTCAGACTCTGATGGTGAAGTGGTCGAAACGCGTGATGTTAATGTTACTGCTGAACTGCTTACACAGGAAATTGCTAAATTTTTAGGTGAGTCAGATCAATACCCATCAATGTACTCAGCGCTTAAATATGAAGGCAAGCCTTTATATAAATATGCGCGTGAAGGCATAGAAGTTCCTCGCAAATGTCGAAAAATTAACGTATTTAGCTTAACGCTTGATGAGTTTGATGAGCAAGCCAACGAAATACAAATGACTGCCCATGTATCTAAAGGCACATATATTCGTACTATCGTTGATGACTTAGGTGAAAACCTTGGCTGCGGCGCGCATGTGATTATGCTGCATCGTAGTGCTGTAGGGCATTACCCAGCAGATAAAATGGTCACACTTGAGCAGTTAGAAACGTTATTAAATCAAGCGAAAGAACAAGACGTTGCGCCTTCTACTTACCTTGACGAACTATTATTGCCAATGGATACCGCGTTAGTTGATTTACCTGTTGTGGAAATTACTAAAGAGCAGGGAATAGCATTTAGCCATGGTCAAGCTGTGGTGCTAGGTAAAGAATTACCTGAAGGTGCAATAAAAGTTCTGGCTGACGGAATCTTTATTGGTACTGGTGAACGTAATCCTGATGGCCATCTAAAATCAAAACGTGGCTTGTCTAATCAGCAACCAGAGTAAAGTTTAACTTGTAGTTATGCTGATAATTGGTAGAATACGCCCGCTTAATCGTTTTGGCTGAATTAGTGATCGGCTAAAGCACCTATTAAATTTAACTTTTGGAGTTATTATGTCACTAAGCAATCAAGAAAAAATCGATATCATTGCTAAATTCGCACGCGCTGAAGGCGACACTGGTTCACCTGAAGTACAAGTAGCATTACTTACTTTTGATATCAACAAGCTTCAAGGTCACTTTGCTGATCACAAGCATGACTTCCACTCACGTCGTGGTCTGCTTCGTAAAGTAAGCACTCGCCGTAAACTGCTTGATTACCTTAAAGGTAAAGATATCTCGCGTTACACTGCGTTAATCAAAGAGCTTGGCCTACGTCGCTAAGAACTTGATTATCAAAAGGGGAGCTTTTTAGCTCCTTTTTTTGTGCTCACATTTTCTCGTCTTCCCCAGTACTTCTCAGTAAACCCCTTGAAATATCGAATAAAAGCCATACTATTATCTTTCACAAAGCGAATGTTTTTGACATTGCTGCAAGCACTATTTTATCTCGGTGCTAAGCTCGCAATTTTACCTGACTTTGTTATATACTATGGCGCGTAGATAAAAAGGTTTATCTACGGTTATTTACATCATTGCCAATTGTAGTACTTAATTGATTTCCAACTGAATACAATTATGTACTGTAATTGGTACTTTGATGAAAACTTAATTAATACTAAAAATACATTTAAGGAATATTTTAAGTGCAAGCAATTATAAAAGAATTTCAACTAGGTCAACACACAGTGACACTAGAAACAGGTGCTATCGCTCGTCAAGCAGACGGCGCAGTACTAGCAAGCATTGGCGATACGTCAGTACTAGTAACGGTTGTTGGTAAGCGTGAAGCTCAACCAGGTCAAGATTTCTTCCCACTAACTGTTAACTACCAAGAGCGTATGTACGCTGCTGGTCGTATCCCAGGTGGTTTCCTTAAGCGTGAAGGTCGTCCTAACGATGGCGAAACACTTATTGCACGTCTGATTGACCGTCCAATTCGTCCACTTTTCCCTAATGGTTTCGTAAACGAAGTACAAGTTATCGCGACAGTTGTTTCTGTAAACCCTGAAATCCAACCTGATATGGTTGCGATGATTGGTACATCAGCAGCACTTGCTATCTCTGGTATCCCGTTCAGCGGTCCAATTGGTGCATCACGTGTTGGTTACATCAACGGTGAATACGTACTTAACCCAACACTAAAAGAGCTTGAAGAAAGCCAACTTGATTTAGTTGTTGCTGGTACTGATAACGCCGTACTTATGGTTGAATCAGAAGCAGACGTACTTGCTGAAGACGTAATGCTAGGCGCAGTTGTATACGGCCATGAGCAATCACAGTCTATCATCAAGGCAATCAACGAATTTAAAGCAGAAGCAGGCAAGCCTACTTGGGATTGGACTGCACCTGAGAAAAACGTTGCATTAGAAGAGAAAGTAGCAACACTTGCTGCTGATAAAGTAGGCGAAGCTTACCGTATTACTGATAAAGTAGCGCGTAAAGAAGCATTAACTGCAGCAAAAGATGCCGTAGTTGAAGCGCTTACTAGCGAACTTGCTGAAGGCGAAACGCTTGATAAGCAAGAAGTAGGTAAAGTATTCGGTTCACTTGAGAAGAAAATCGTTCGTGGCCGTATCGCTGCTGGCGAAAAACGTATCGATGGTCGTGAACCAGATATGATCCGTGCACTAGATGTAATGACTGGCGTACTTCCACGTACTCACGGTTCTGCAATCTTTACACGTGGTGAAACGCAAGCATTAGTAACAGCAACACTTGGTACAGAACGTGACTCACAGTTAATCGATGATTTAACTGGCACGCACAAAAACCACTTTATGCTTAACTACAACTTCCCTCCATTCTGTGTAGGTGAAACGGGTTTTGTAGGTTCTCCTAAGCGTCGTGAAATCGGCCACGGTAACCTAGCTAAGCGTGGTATCCAAGCTGTAATGCCAACATTAACTGAGTTCCCTTACTCAATTCGTGTTGTATCTGAAATCACTGAATCAAATGGTTCATCTTCAATGGCATCGGTTTGTGGTACGTCTCTAGCGCTTATGAACGCGGGTGTACCAATTAAAGCTTCTGTTGCGGGTATCGCGATGGGCCTAGTTAAAGAAGAAGAAAACTTTGTAGTACTTTCAGATATCTTAGGTGATGAAGATCACTTAGGTGACATGGACTTTAAAGTAGCGGGTACAACTAACGGTATCACTGCACTACAAATGGATATCAAGATTGAAGGTATCACGCAAGAAATCATGCAAATCGCGCTTAAGCAAGCTAAAGCAGCTCGTTTACACATTCTAGGTGTGATGGACGAAGCGATTTCTGCACCTTCTGAAGAGTTATCTATGTTTGCTCCGCGTATTTACACGATGCAAATCCCACAGAAGAAAATTGCTGAAGTAATCGGTAAAGGTGGCGCAACTATTCGTCAACTTACTGAAGAAACAGGTACTACGATTGAAATCGGTGATGATGGCACAATCAAAATTGCTGCTACAGACGGTGAAAGTGCAGCAAATGCAATTAGCCGTATTGAGCAATTAACTGCTGAGCTTGAAGTTGGTACTATCTACGAAGGTAAAGTTGTACGTATCGTTGACTTCGGTGCGTTTGTAAATATTCTTCCTGGTAAAGATGGCCTAGTGCATATCTCACAAATCAGCACAGAGCGTGTTAACAACGTTGCTGATCACCTTAGTGAAGGTCAAGAAGTTAAAGTTAAAGTACTAGAAGTAGACCGCCAAGGCCGTGTACGTCTAAGTATTAAAGAAGCAATGGAATCAGCAGCACCTGCAGCTGACGAGTCTAAAGACGCGTAATTGCTAATCTTTCATCCAGATAATTACTGGATAGTATAAAAAGGGGCTGTTTAGCCCCTTTTTTTATGCTTTAATGTTAGCAACCTATTATGTTCAAGACGTTAAGTAACATATAACAAGAATGAACCTTACAAGACAGCTTATGTCTTATCTATTTGCTACTTACCTCGGTATTAAGGATTTTAATGAGACTTAAACATTTAGCCTTGGCATCTTTTGCTATTTTGTCTTTAAGCGCTTGTCAGGCTACTACTAAACCCGCTGCTATTATTAATGTGCCATTTACTGCGCCACTTGCATCAGACTTTAGAAATGAAATTGCCATTGCTCGTTTTTCAGAACTATTAAATAGGGCAGACTTAAGTACAGAGCAACAAGCAAAGCTGTATTATGACCGTGGTGTGCTGTTTGATAGCTTAGGCATGACAACTTTATCGCGAATTGATTTTAACCGAGCAGTTAAACTGAAACCTGATTTGGCTGAAGTGTATAACTTTTTGGGGATTCAACATACCTTGATGCAGCAATACGAAAAAGCATACGAGTATTTTGATTCAGCCATAGAGTTAGACCAAGAACATGAATATGCGTATTTAAATCGTGGTATTGCTTTGTACTATGGTGATAGAGCCACGCTTGCAAAGGATGACTTTAAAACGTTTTTGGAGCGCTCTCCTAACGATCCTTATCGTGTGCTGTGGCTTTATTTAGCGCAGGCCGCACAAGATAAAACTCAGGCACTCGCTTCGTTAAAAGCTAATGCGGCGGCCCTTGATGAAAATGAATGGGCATACCAGCTTATTGCCTTGTATGTAGGTGATATGAGTGAAAAAGCATTTTTTTCAGGGATAGCCGATGGTGTAAGTTCACAACAAGAATATGCTCAACGTTTATGTGAAGCTTATTTTTACTTAGCTAAACAGCACCAAGCCGCAGGTGAGCTTTCAATTGCAACAGATTACTTTAAGTTGGCGCTGGCCACGAACGTTCATGAATTTATAGAATATAAATATGCACGTTTAGAGCTTGAGTTGATGGCAAGTGAAAGCGCGGGCTAATTTTTTTAAATTAAGTATTTTATTACTGTGCACTAGCTTAATTAGTGGCTCCAGTAATAAACAAAATAGCATTGGCTTTTGGCAAGTATTGCACGCCAAAGCCAATGTGATTGACAGTTATTGGCAATTTCCTGGTTACTTTGCATCGCATATTTTACAACTTCCCCCGACCTCATTAGCCACCTTAGCACGCAATAAAATAGCCCATGCACAATACGGATATGGGTTATCATTATTAACCAATAATCAAACTGAAACCGCCAAGCTTTTTTGGCAAGCAAGCCTCAATGAGATAACAATTGAACAACAAAAACATCTCGCAGCTTCATTGCTTGCTCAACAGCGCTGGCAAGATTTAGCGTTATTAAAAGCCCACAATAAGCTCCCTAAAGGGGATGCCTTTTATCATTTACAGTTACAACAGCGTGCTCCCTTCGATGCATTAAACCAACCCTTTATGAATAAATTAGGGTTTTTGGTAGCGAGCGAGCAAATTGAGATACAAAAGCAATGCACATTTAATGTGCTAATGCTGAGCGATCACCGTGATGGTTTATATAGGCTCAACCACTTTGTGAAAAAATACGCACAACACCCAGAGCCTAGTAGTAATGCATTTTGTTTTTCAAAGCCTATATATGTTGGTAATGCAATTGCTTGTAACAGCACTAAAGCAACGCTTGCGCAGTGCGATTGGCAACAGTCATCACTTAAGCAGCGGCTTCCTAAAGGATTCGATTTTGCGATTATGATGCCCAAGCAAGGTACTGCCAATGTGCATCAGGGCTTAATGCATATTAACTCGCAGGCTAATTATGCAGTCTTTTTACATGAATTAATGCACTTTAATGGTTTTGAAGATGAATACGCTTTACCAGCAAAAAAACAAGCTTGGCTTTGTCAGCTTGAGGGGTTGGTTGCCCCTAACTTGTTTATTGCTCATAACACTGATGCGCCAAAAGGATGGCACAAAAGCAAAAGCTGTCAGCAAGGAGGTGTTGCTTATAAGCCAAGCGCACAGTGGTCTATTATGCAATATCAACAGGTTGGACTTTCAGAGCAATATCGGGCTTTGTGGCAAACTCATATAGAGCAACATGCAGATTTATTCCCGCGCTTTTAATCATTAAATAGAGTGCTTTTAGGTTGTTTAACCAATGATTATATGAGCCTATTAAAACTGCTTAAAAGCTGAGCCGGTTTTATCCCAGTTCATTAATTTATAGACTTTTTTGTTTGATTATTGCCCCGCTAGAAGCGCTTTCTATAGACAAAAACCGTGTTTATCAGTATAACTGTACGTATTAATGTTGTTAAAAAACAGATATAAAACGTATACCCAAGTCACTTTGGTATTTAATAATAACAAGTAGCGAATTGATAAACTTTATGATTCAAAAAGGCCCTTCATTATGACTTTGCTCTGGATACCCCTGTTATCCTTATTAGGCAGTGTTATTTCTGCATGCACCGGCAAACTTTCTCGAAATCAGGCAACGAGCCTAACGGCTATTGCGCCTTTAGCCGCGCTTGCAATTACACTTTATCATGCGCCTGCGGTTCTCGCGGGAGAAACCATTCGTTTTAGCGCGCAGTGGATACCTGCTTTAGGGCTGGATATTTCCTTACGCTTAGATGGATTGAGTTTACTGTTTTTATTTATGATTTTAGGAATAGGGCTGCTGGTTATTTTGTATGCCCGTTATTACCTAAGTCAAAACGATTCACTGCCAAAGCTATTTAGTTACTTAATGTTATTTATGACCGCCATGCTGGGCATTGTTATGTCAAACAATGTGATTCAGTTATGGGTATTTTGGGAGCTAACCAGTATTAGCTCGTTCTTGTTGATTAGTTACTGGTGGCATAAATCAGAGGCGCGCAAGGGGGCGCGTATGGCACTGGCGGTAACCGGTGCGGGTGGTTTAGCATTACTGGGCGGCTTAATGCTGCTAGGTGATATTGTTGGAAGCTACAACCTAGACACTATTTTAGCTAGCAAAGCGATTATTCAATCACATGATTTATACGAATTAGCGCTGGTGCTAGTATTACTAGGCGCCTTTACCAAGTCTGCACAATTTCCGTTTCATTTTTGGTTACCCCACGCCATGGCAGCACCTACGCCTGTTAGTGCCTATTTACACTCTGCCACTATGGTAAAAGCGGGTATCTTTTTACTTGCGCGTTTTTATCCAGCACTGGCGGGTACCGACACTTGGTTTTTATTAGTCGGTTTGACGGGTTTAACTACACTTTTATTTGGCGCTTACATTGCGCTATTCAAACATGATTTAAAAGGCTTATTAGCCTATTCAACAATTAGTCATTTAGGCCTAATTACTCTATTACTCGGCCTAGACACACAACTTGCAACCGTAGCCGCTATTTTTCATATTATTAACCATGCTACGTTTAAAGCGTCGTTATTTATGGCCACGGGTATTATTGACCATGAAACCGGCACGCGTGATATGCGCAAACTCAATGGCATGTGGCGCTACTTACCTTATACAGCCACATTGGCGATGGTGGCCGCTGCCGCTATGGCGGGTGTACCGCTATTAAATGGTTTCTTGTCAAAAGAAATGTTTTTTGCTGAAACACTGCATCAGCAAGTACTTGGCTCTATGTCGTGGTTAATTCCTGTGCTAGCAACCGTTGCAGGTGCGCTGTCGGTAGCGTACTCATCTCGCTTTATTCATGACGTGTTCTTTAATGGTGAACCGATAGACTTACCACGCACTCCTCATGAGGCACCACGTTATATGCGAGTGCCAATCGAAATCTTAGTGGTGCTGTGTATTTTAGTGGGGATTTTTCCGCACTTTGCAGTAGATGGTATTTTATCGGCTGCCTCATTGGCGGTGCTTGGCCAAGCTATGCCTGAGTACAAGCTAACTATTTGGCACGGTTTCAATTTACCTCTACTTATGAGTGGTATGGCGGTGATTGGTGGTTTATTTATTTACGTTAATCGTAAGTACTTATTTCAGTTTCAGGCGTCGTTACCCCCTTTTAATGCTAAAAAAATATTCGAGCGTTTTTTAGCGGTTGTGGTTAATTGGTGTCAAAACAAAATCCAATCAACAGAAAATGGCTCATTACAACGCTATGTATTTATTATGTTAGGCGTTGTATTACTTGCCTCAGGTTGGCCATTATTTGAAATGAAACAGCTAGCTGGCAGTGTACCTAACACCCCAGTTGATATTCAAAATGCTATAGGTGCAGGGCTACTGATTATTGGTGCTATTGCTACCGTTATTTGGCATCGAATTCGGATGGTGTCGTTATTAATGCTGTCGATTGTGGGATTAATGGTGTCGGTGGCGTTTACACGTTTTTCAGCGCCTGACTTGGCCTTAACGCAACTTACAGTAGAAGTTGCGACCATCATATTATTAATGTTGGCACTGTTTTTCTTACCGCAAAGCACGCCAAGAGAGTCAAGCTCATTACGTATTTTACGTGATGTGGTTATTTCCTCTACGGTGGGGGTAATTATTGCTAGTATTTGTTATGCATTACTGACCCGTCCTCTTAACTCAATTTCTGAATTCTTTGTCGCTAATGCTAAAACAGGCGGTGGGGGTACTAACGTTGTTAACGTTATTTTAGTTGATTTTAGGGGCTTTGATACCTTAGGTGAAATCACCGTGTTAGGGATTGCAGCACTGGGTATATTTAAGCTGTTATCAAGAATTCCGCTTTATATGCCAGCAAGCGACAGTGAAGGGCGCCCATGGTCTAAAGACCGTCACCCTATTTTATTGGCTTGTATTTCACAAAGCTTATTACCATTGGCGCTATTAGTATCCGCTTATATTTTCTTACGTGGTCATAACTTACCGGGCGGTGGATTTATTGCCGGCCTCGTGACCTCTATTGCCTTTATTTTACAATATATGGCCCATGGTACTGCGTGGATTAATGAACGTTTTGATGTTAACTATCGAAAAATTATTGCATCAGGTATCGCTATCGCCATGTTTACGGGTGTCGGAAGTTGGTTCTTCGATAAACCATTCTTAACTACCTGGTTTGATTACTTTGATATTCCGTTTGTTGGTAAAACAGAGCTAGCTAGCGCCATTGTATTTGACTTGGGCGTGTACTTAACCGTCGTTGGCGCGACGCTAATGATCCTTGCGAGCTTAGGTAATATGACAGCGAACGCAGAGAAAGAAGAGGTAAATATTTAATGGAACTGTTATACGCATCTTGCGTTGGCGTGCTAGTCACCTGTGGTGTGTTCTTATTATTAAGAGCGCGCACATTCCCAGTGGTATTGGGGCTGACAATGATTTCTTACGCGGTTAATTTGTTTTTATTCTCATCAGGGCGCTTAACTATCAATAAAGCGGTGGTACTTGGAACTGGCGCTGATTACGCCGATCCGCTGCCACAAGCCTTAGTATTAACAGCTATTGTGATAGGATTTGCCATGACTGCGTTTGTGGTTATTTTATCGATACGAGGGCGAGCAGATTTAGGGAATGATCATGTTGATGGCACCCTAACCAGAAGTAAACGCAAGGAGAGAAAATGATTCAGCATTTAGCATCTTTGCCTGTTTTAATGCCTATGCTAGCGGCAATCATTCTGCTACTGCCACCGTGTGGCAAAAGTTTATTTGCACGGCGATTAACTTCAAGCCTAATGGCTATTTTAACCTTTGTAATTACAGTATTACTGCTGGTTCAGGTTAAAGATAACGGGATTATTGTTTATGCAATCGGTAACTGGTCAGCGCCGTTTGGTATTGTATTGGTAGCAGATATGCTCTCAACTTTACTGGTTACTTTAACCGCCTTTTTAGGCCTTGGTGTGGTTTTATATGGGTGTGCCGGCGATGACGAGCAAGGCAGCTTTTTCCATCCCTTGGTTCATTTTTTAATATTAGGGGTAAATGGTGCGTTTTTAACGGGCGATTTATTTAACGTCTTTGTCTTTTTTGAAGTGTTACTAATTGCTTCTTATGCGCTATTAATGCACGGCGGCGGTAAACCAAAAACACGTGCAGCACTGCATTACGTTATTTTAAACTTAGTTGGCTCAAGTGTATTTTTAATCGGCTTAGGTATTTTATATGGGGTATTGGGTACCCTAAACATTGCTGATATGGCTAATAAAGTACCGCAGTTAACCGGTGATGATGTTTATTTAGCTAAAGCGGGCGGGTTACTATTGCTTGTGGTATTTGCCCTTAAAAGTGCACTATTACCACTGCATTTATGGCTCCCAAATGCCTATTCAAGTGCGACACCTGTGGTTGCTGCATTATTCGCGATTATGACCAAAGTAGGTGTTTACGCCACTTTACGCGTATATACAGTGGTATTTGGTGAGCAAGCCGGTGAACTTGAGCATATGGCGCAGTCTTGGCTATGGGCGTTGGCCATTGCTACCATAGTGATTGGGGCAATCGGGGTGTTGGCAGCACAAGATTTACGTAAGCTTACCGCAAACTTAGTACTGGTTTCTGTGGGTACTTTAGTGGCACTGGTTGCACTTCAAAATATAAACGCCACAGCTGCACTATTGTATTATTTGGTGCACTCAACGTTAGTGACTGCAGCACTATTTTTACTGGCTGATTTAATTGCAACTCAGCGAGGTAAAGCCGGCGACAGATTAGTTGGCGGACGCGCAGTTAAACAACCATTCTTGTTGGGAGCGTGTTTTATTATCGCTGGACTAACCGTCATAGGTATGCCGCCACTTTCAGGTTTTGTAGGTAAAATTTGGATTTTAAAAACCACCTTAAACAGTGAGCAAGCACTGGTATTTTGGCCTGTTTACTTAATTATGAGCTTAGCGTTAATTGTTGCTATATCACGTGCAGGCACGAGTTTGTTTTGGGAGCATAAAGACAAAGGCGGTGAGGCTGCTGATGTTGCTAATGCACATCCGTTGCAAGTTATCGTACTTGTTGGCCTGCTCACAAGCTCAATACTGTTGGTTGTTTTTGGTGATTTGGCAACGCAATATGCACTTGAAACAGCAACACAACTTCATGATATTAGTGGTGGTATTAATGCGGTACTCAAGGGAGGTCTGTAATGCGCTTAGAAGCTCGTTTTCGTTGGTTACCCACACCGTTTCGTAGTCTATTTTTATTTATAGTATGGCTATTATTAAATAACAGTGTGTCTGTAGGGCATATTATATTGGGTGCATTGTTAGCACTGCTTATTCCTTTATTTAGTATGTCGTTTAGAGATCCACAACCACTCATATTAAAGCCTGGCTTGGCGTTTAAGCAGTTACTTATTGTGCTTTACGATATTATTGTGGCTAATTTACAAGTGGCCTTATTAATACTGGGCCCTTCAAAAAATTTACGTCCAGGTTTTGTTAAAGTGCCTATCGATTTAATGCATGAAATGCCAATTACTATTTTAGCTAGTTGTGTGTCTTTAACGCCGGGTACAGTAAGTGCTGAGGTTTATCCTCTCATTAAGTCACTTAATGAAGACGATGAACCGGCGCAGCGATATTTATTAATTCACGTGTTAGATTTAGATGATGAGCAAGCACTTATCAAACAAATTAAAGCACGCTACGAAGCTCCCCTAAAGGAGATATTTCAATGTTAGATACAGTATTACTGATTGTTTTTTCAATGGTTGGATTGTCATTACTACTAAATCTATGGCGACTTATTATTGGTCCATCAGTACCAGATCGTATTTTGGCGCTCGATACAATGTACATTAACGTTATTGCATTGATTATTTTATATAGCATCAGTATGGGAACAGGTTTATATTTTGAAGCCGCTTTGCTTATCGCAATGTTAGGCTTTATAAGTACGGTGGCAGTATGTAAGTATTTACTTCGTGGCGATATAATTGAGTAAGGTATTAAAATGATAAGTGAATGGATCGTATCAATATTGCTGTTATTAGGTGGGCTCTTTATTTTAATTGGCTCTATTGGCTTAATTAAACTGCCGGACTTTTTTATGCGTTTACATGGGCCAACTAAAGCAACCACTTTAGGGATGGCAAGTATACTCACGGCTGCGATGGTATTTTTTGCCAATTCAGCTAGTGGCTTAAGCGTAAAAGAAATATTAATCACTATATTTTTATTAATCACGGCGCCCATTAGTGGTTATATGCTAATTAAAACCGCTATTCATCATAAGTTAAAAGCCAAAGATGGAACGAAAGGACTCGATAATATCGAAAAAGATTAACCCTAACAAACGACAAAAAGCCGAATAATGGTAGTTATTCGGCTTTTTGTTTTTTTGGTTGTTCCCATTTACAACACTTATTGAACATGTGAGTATGGCGTAAATTCAAATACAAAAAGGATATTAATATGGGTAAGGTATTACTTTTATCACTACTTATTTTTTCAACTAACTTATATGCAGCGCAAACTACTAAGCAACAAAAAATTGATGAGCTGGTAGAGGTGATGGATATGGACGCTATGGTTGACTCTATGTATTCTCAAGTTGAGGGCATGATGCAAAATATGTCGGTGCAAATGGGGGTAAAGCCAGATGAAAAGCCAATATTTGACAAATATTATGCCGATATGACTAAGGTGCTAAAAACCAAAATGAGCTGGCAAAAAATGCAGCCTATGATGGTTAACCTTTATGATAAGCAATTTAGTGAGCAAGAGATTAGCGATATGCTCGATTTTTATAAAACAGAGTCAGGGCAAGCTATTTTGAAAAAAATGCCACAGGTGATGCAAGCATCTATGCAAATGTCACAATCTCTAGTGCAAGAAGCCATGCCTGAGATCCAAGCAATTGCTGAGCAGCTAGGTGAAGCACTTAAACAATCGCGTAGCGAAGCTAATTAAATATAGTTAACCTAACTCGTAGCAAAATAACGTCTACATTTTCTAGCAGTCACTATTTTGTGACTGCTGTATTCTTCCTCTTCTTTAAGCAAACGTAATCACTTATTTAATGTGCCGATAACGCATTCTCTGAGTTTTAAAATAGCGGTTGACCTGTGTGTTACACATAGGTTTATTATGTCACTATTAAAACCCGATGGAGTGAGTTATGTATGTTAAACAGCTAGCTAAAATGATGGGAGTGACCCAAGATACAGTGCGGCACTACACGCGTATAAAGCTACTTAAACCCATTCGTAGCCAAAACAATGGCTATCAGGTGTATACCAAAGACGATCAACAACGTTTAAAGTTTATTATTAGTGCACGGCAACTCGGTTTTTCTATTAAAGATATTCAGCAAATAGTTGCTCAATCGGAGCAAGGGAATTGCCCATGCCCACTGACACGACAATTAATAACTAAACGGCTCGAAGAAACAGAGCGGCTATTTCAAGAAACATTCAAACTAAGAACGCGTATGCAAGCTGCGGTAAAACAGTGGGAAAACTCAAGCGATGGTGCTGTAAGTGCTGATATATGTAGTTTAATTGAGACCTTTGTAGATCCCCTTAACGAACAAGTGAGTTCCGAGGAAGCAAAATGAGCAACAATAAAGACACAGTGCTAAATTTTATAATTGAAGGTGCCAATTGCGGCAGCTGCGTCGCAAAAATAGAAAAAGCGCTAAAAAGCGTATCAGGTGCGCAGCGTGTTGAAATGAACTTTGCTGATCGCAGTGTGCAAGTTGAAGGCAATGCGCCATCAGCTGAGCTGATTGAAGCAGTCGAAAATATTGGTTACAAGGCTAAGCCAATGAATAGCGAGTCGGAGCAAGACGCGCTAGATGAAAAAGCCAAAGCCGATAGCGCACACTATAAAAAGCTAATGCGAAATATGGTATTGGCGCTAGGCGTTGGCGCTCCGCTTATGTTGTATGGGCTTATTTTTGATATGAGTGTTACCACCAACGCGCAGCGCATTGGCTGGTTTATTGTTGGTATAGTCACTTTAGTGGTTATGGCCATTGCGGGTAAACAGTTTTACAACGGCGCATGGCAGTCATTTAAAAACCACACCGCCAATATGGATACACTGATTGCGTTGGGCACAGGTACCGCGTGGTTGTATTCTATGGTGGTAGTCATTGCGCCAAGCGTGTTACCCGAGGTGGCCAGGCATGTTTATTTTGAAGCCTCAGCGATGATCATCGGTTTAATTAGCCTAGGCCTTGCCTTTGAAGTAAAAGCCCGCGGTCGTACTTCTGAGGCGATAAAACGCTTAATCGGTTTGCAGCCAAAAACCGCTCGGGTAGTGCGTGATAACGAAGAGCAAGATATAGCTATTAGTGAGGTACTAAAAAACGAGACTGTGCGTGTACGCCCCGGTGAAAAAATCCCCGTGGATGGTGAAGTCATTGAAGGTCGCAGCTCAGTGGATGAGTCAATGCTCACGGGTGAGCCTATGCCAGTGAACAAAAGTGAGGGCGATACCGTTGTTGCAGGCAGTATTAATAAAAGTGGCACGTTGCTATTTAAAGCTACCCATATTGGCAGTGAAACCACACTTGCCAGTATTATTAATATGGTTAAACGAGCACAAAATTCTAAACCCTCCATAGGGCGTTTAGCCGATGTAATATCCGGCGTATTTGTTCCTACGGTAATGATTATTGCAGTGCTCGCGGGCCTTGCATGGCTTAATTTTGGCCCCGAGCCGAGCATTGCTTATGTGGTAGTGGCCGTGACCACGGTGCTTATCATTGCCTGTCCGTGTGCGCTGGGTTTAGCAACCCCTATGTCAATTATGGTTGGGATAGGTAAAGCCGCTGAATCGGGAATACTTATTCGTAATGGAGAAGCGCTGCAAACCACCTCTAAAATAACCACCATGATTTTAGATAAGACTGGCACGATCACAGAAGGAAAACCCACCGTTACCGATATCATTAATTTTAATGACAGCGATAAAGTACACGTGCTAAAGCTTGCCGCTAGTCTTGAAAGCGGCTCCGAACATCCTTTAGCGCAAGCTATTGTAAGTTATGCTGAGAATGAAGATATCACGATTGAAAAAGTCAGCGATTTTAACGCTGTGACGGGGCAAGGTGTTACAGGCAGATTAAATGGACAAACTTTATTGTTTGGCAATGAAGCGCTTATGAGCCAACACAATATCAGTATTGCAGAGGCAAAAGAGCAAGCTGAGCAATTAGCCAGCGCCGCTAAAACGCCAATGTATTTTGCTATTGATACCCAACTACAAGCCATTATAGCGGTAGCCGATCCGATAAAAGACGATTCAGCAGAGGCCATTAAACGTCTACAAAAAAAAGGTATCCATGTTGTTATGCTGACCGGTGATAACCAAGCTACCGCCAGAGCCGTCGCTAACAAAGTCGGTATTAAGGACTTTATTGCCCAAGTAATGCCTGATGACAAAGCCAGTGAAGTAACTAAACGCCAAGCTAAAGGTGAAATAGTCGGTATGACGGGTGATGGTATAAACGATGCGCCGGCACTGGCACAGGCTGATGTTGGGTTTGCTATTGGCACTGGCACCGATGTGGCGATAGAGAGCGCTGATATCACCTTAATGCGTGGTTCATTACAGAGTCTTGGCGATGCCATTGCGGTTAGTAGCGCCACTATAGTCAATATTAAGCAAAATTTATTTGGTGCATTTATTTACAATGTGGCAGGTATTCCAATTGCTGCGGGGCTGTTATATCCATTCTTTGGTATATTACTCAACCCGGTTGTTGCAGGTGCTGCTATGGCGTTGTCATCACTAACTGTGGTCACAAACGCCAATCGCCTGCGCTTTTTTAAACCCAGTAAATCGTAATTTTATAAATAGGAGTAGCATTATGTTGATGATCAATATACTCGGCGCGTTGTTAATTGCGGTTATTATTTACTGGTTTTGGCTATACAAACCTAAGCAAGTGCAGAGTAATAATAACAAAATAACGATAGTGGTTAATAACGCCGTTTATTATCCTGCCCATATTAAAGTGGCTGCTGATAAAAAAATAACGCTGACGTTTAATCGACAAGACAGCGCCCCATGCGCCGAAACGGTGGTGTTTCCTTCACTCGATATCAGTAAAACGCTCGCTATGGGTGAGAATAACACTGTTGAGCTGCCGGCACTTAAAGTGGGTGAATATGCTTTTCATTGCCAAATGCAAATGTATAAAGGCACGTTATTAGTGTCTTGAATATCAGATTAATAAAACTAAAAATGGCTCTGATGCGTATGTTCAAGTAGAAAACTTAGAAGGCGTAGTATGAATAAATTAAATCCTAAAAAACTGCTTAATAGTAAATGGACAGCGATCCCAGCAATTAATAAGGAAAAACATTTTATTATTGTTGAGGTTGAGTTTGATGAAGACGGCAACGTCGTTGAATGTATCACTGAGGCGGTAATGTCAAAAAACCAATACCCAATTCAGTGGCGCGATTTAAAAGATCAACAAAAATGGCTGCAAGGTTGGAAATAAAGCAGACTTTGTAAAACACATTGCTCATGCTCATAGCCCTTATGAGTATGAGCGACTAGTTTATTGTTTTTTAGAACAACACATTGCTAGCGACTCTCCTCTAATACAGCTTTTTTCATCCCAATTCGCCATTTGGCAACAAAACGATAGTTTTTAAATCGTTCTTCAAAAGTTTTTATAAAAATAATCTAAATATTATTTTAGTTTTTATA
>NZ_LYRQ01000059.1:0-26677 GCF_001661605.1 Pseudoalteromonas sp. MQS005
TCTTTCGACAGCTCAATGAATTCTGAATTTATTTAATATCTTTCGATATTGAATTGACTGTGCTGAATAATTACCTAAGTAACTATTCTGTTGGTCACTCAGTTTCAATTGAGACTCTAAATTTGTTTGCCGCCTTACTTGCTCAATAAAGAACGAAGTAGCTTGGCTGTTAGAACTCAATCTGTACGAGTGCCCACACAGATGATTGCTTTTTGTTAAAGAACGTTGCGATTAAAGCGCTTAACTTTATCTCGCTAGGGCTGCGCATATTACGCTTTCCTATTTTTTTGTCAACACTTAATTTTAAACTTTATCAAAAATCTAAACTCAAGTTTTACTCGACTTTCTGAGCAGCTCCTGCTTCACTATGCGTTGGAGTTCCCCGTCTCAGTGGGGTCGCATTATAGGGAGAATCGATTTTAACGCAAGCGTTTTTAAAGGCTTTTTTGCATTTAATTTTTACCCCAAAGATACCCCACCTAGACACACATGTTACCCACAAAACCCTGTGGATAACTCATTTTTTTACGCTGTTTACTAAACTATTTACTGTGCTTGTGGTAAGTTGCGCCCGATATTTACAACTCGTTCACTAGGTAACGCACATGACAGATATAATAAATAGTATAAGTGGTCTCTTATGGGGTCATATTTTAGTGTACTTATTAATAGCTGCAGGGCTATTTTTTACAATACGTCTTGGTTTTATCCAATTTGTACAGTTTCCACATATGATTAAAGTCATGTTTCAAAGCCGTCAAGGCTCTGACGGCGGCATTTCTTCTTTCCAAGCATTTTGTACTTCTTTAGCAGCCCGTGTTGGTACTGGTAATATGGCAGGTGTTGCCGTTGCACTTTATTTAGGTGGCGCAGGTGCTATTTTTTGGATGTGGTTAATTGCTTTAATTGGTATGGCTACTAGCTTTGCTGAAAGTACATTGGCACAAGCTTATAAAACACGAGATGAAGAAGGTAACTTCCGTGGTGGTCCGGCCTATTATATGGAGTACGGACTTGGTAAGCGTTGGATGGGTGTTGTCTTTTCATTGTGCTTAATTTTAGCCTTTGGTTTAGTTTTTAACGCAGTACAGTCAAATTCTATTGCTGCGGCTTTTGAAGTCGCCTTTGGTATCCCTAACTATATAGTAGGTATCGCTCTTGTTATTGGGTCAGGTATTATTATATTTGGCGGTCTAAAAACCATTTCTCGATTTGCTGAATTAGCCGTTCCATTTATGGCTGCTGCTTACCTTGTGGTTGCACTTTATATATGTGCTGTAAATTACACTGAGTTACCTGATGTATTTATGCATGTGATCAGAAGTGCTTTTGGTATTGAGCAAGCGGGTGCCGGTGCAATTGGTTATGGGGTAATGCAAGCGATGATCCAAGGGATCAAGCGCGGCTTGTTCTCAAACGAAGCCGGTATGGGTAGTGCTGCGAATGCTGCAGCAACTGCAACACCAAACCCACCTCACCCTGCTTCACAGGGGTATGTACAAATGCTGGGTGTATTTGTAGATACTATTATTATTTGTACTGCAACTGCTGCTCTTATTTTATTATCAGAGCAATTAGTGCCAGGCTCAGATGTAACGGGTATAGCGCTTACACAAGCAGCCCTTGAAGAACATGTAGGCAGCTGGGGTGCCATATTTGTAGCAGTCGCTATTTTGTTTTTTGCATTTACATCTATTGTGGCTAACTACTCGTATGCTGAAACGAACTTATTATTCTTAGAGCATAACCACGCATCTGGCATGTTGATCTTCAGGTTATTAGTGTTAGGTATGGTAATGTTTGGTGCATTGGGCGAATTACCACTAGTGTGGACATTAGCTGATGTATCTATGGGCTTAATGGCAATAGTGAACGTAATCGCATTATTTATGCTCTCAGGTGTTGTGGTGTGGCTTGCTAAAGATTATAACGCTCAGCGACGCGCCGGAAAGTTACCGACGTTTGATCCAAGTAAAAACGACAAACTCAATAAAACTATTCCAAAAGGTATTTGGCGTAAATAATTAGTTTTTATAACTTCAAGTTAAAAACCCGAAACGGCCATTGTCATTTCGGGTTTTTTATTGATTTAACTTTAATCTAAAAGTTACTGATAAATTACTAGTGTGAAGATAGACGTTATTAAAGCCGCCCAATCTACCTATAAGCTCACCTTATCCAAACATTATAAGCATCCTACAAGTAAATTTAATAACCTATGTAGTAGGTCTCAATGCTTATAACGACATCCCTGCTTAGGTTTATATACATTACTGCATAACCATAATAACTAACACTGCGCTTATTATACCAATCCGCAATAATACTCAATCATTTTGCGGGGCTAAACGTGTCGCTATCTGTGTTGAAAAATTCTCATTTAGAACAACTAAATAGCGATTTTTTTGCCTAGCTATCAACCCGTTTTTCCTGCCTCAAAATAGACCGCTTAATTAAGCGAACTGGTATTAAAGAGTCTAGTTTATGATTTAGCTAACGACCTACACTACACCTTGATTAACTTGTAAAAAAGTCTGAAGTGATCAGTGACAATCTGTTGGTGAGCCAAGAGTATGTATCAGACCTTGCAACAAACCATTATTGCTAACAACAGGGGGTAGTAAATTAGTGTGCCTAAAGGGACTTAGTAATAAAGATATGATGATTTAATTAGATTTTACGGAAAGAATATAAAGTGGTGCCCGAGGCCGGACTTGAACCGGCACGACTTGTTAGTCGAGGGATTTTAAATCCCTTGTGTCTACCAATTCCACCACTCGGGCATCGAGTTTGCTAATTAAAGCGTGTGGAGTAATTATTTGGAGGCGGAACCCGGAGTCGAACCGGGGTAAACGGATTTGCAATCCGGTGCATGGCCACTCTGCCATTCCGCCTAAACATATCAAATAATTTGGAGCGGCACACGAGGCTCGAACTCGTGACCTCGACCTTGGCAAGGTCGCGCTCTACCAACTGAGCTAGTGCCGCATAATATTAATTCTAAATAATTTTTTCATAAGTTACATATTGGTGTATGTAACCAAACCACAAAGTGGTGCCCGAGGCCGGACTTGAACCGGCACGACTTGTTAGTCGAGGGATTTTAAATCCCTTGTGTCTACCAATTCCACCACTCGGGCATCGAGTTTGCTATTTAAAGCAAGTGGATAAAACTAATATGGAGCGGCACACGAGGCTCGAACTCGTGACCTCGACCTTGGCAAGGTCGCGCTCTACCAACTGAGCTAGTGCCGCATCATATTAATTCTAAATAAGATTTTTTATAAGTTACATATTGGTGTATGTAACCAAACCACAACGTGGTGCCCGAGGCCGGACTTGAACCGGCACGACTTGTTAGTCGAGGGATTTTAAATCCCTTGTGTCTACCAATTCCACCACTCGGGCATCGAGTTTGCTAATTAAAGCGTGTGGAGTGTTGATTGGAGGCGGAACCCGGAGTCGAACCGGGGTAAACGGATTTGCAATCCGGTGCATGGCCACTCTGCCATTCCGCCTCAATACTAGGTTAGCTTAAAGATAAACTGGAGCGGCACACGAGGCTCGAACTCGTGACCTCGACCTTGGCAAGGTCGCGCTCTACCAACTGAGCTAGTGCCGCTTTGTTTATCTAGGGGGCTATGCCCTCTCAACACGGACGCATTCTACAGAGATTATTAAACGCGTCAACACAAAAAATGCTACTTTTGAACTGTTTGATTATTTTTTATCTAAAATGGTGCGTTATTAGACGTTTACAATCAATTTTTGGTCAATTCTGCCCATGCTGCAACTAAATATTGCACCATAGAACTGAGCGTTAAAAACGTCGCTATATAAAGTAAGCCATAGCTTAAATACATCATCCAGGTATCGTACTGCCAAATTAGGCCAATAATGGCTAACATTTGCGCTGCGGTTTTTAACTTACCCATATCGGATACAGCTACATTGCCGCGTTTGCCTTGCTCAGCCATCCATTCTCGTAGCGCCGATATAACAATTTCACGGCTTATAATAATAAGTGCAGGAATAGTCATATACAAAGATTGATAATGCTCAGATAAAGCAACCAAGGCAGCGCACACCATTACTTTATCAGCAACAGGGTCTAAAAACGCACCAAAAGGCGTTGATTGTTCAAGCTTACGCGCTAAATAGCCATCGAGTATGTCAGTGATTGAAGCAAGCCAAAAAATAAAGGCAGCAACAAAGAATGCCCATGAATAAGGCATATAAAATATCACCAAAAAAATGGGGATAAGAAAGAGTCTAAACGTTGTGAGTGTGTTTGGAATATTCCACATAACTACTTGGATATGTCTTTTTTTCTATATTCGCACATAGGGCTAGCCCTTGTCATGCAAATGGTTAAATATCTTCTCAGCCATGTCAGGACTGATCCCAGGAACTTTCTTTAGCTGTTCTATATTAGCAGCTTTTACGCCTTGCATGCCCCCTAAATATTTTAATAATGTTTGTCGACGCTTTGAACCAACGCCATCTATTTCTTCTAATAGCGACTGAGTTCGCTGTTTTTGACGCTTATTTCGATGTCCTGCAATAGCAAAGCGATGTGACTCATCGCGAATATGCTGAATTAAATGCAGTGCGGGTGCATCAGAATCCATAGGAATAGTTTTACGCCCACCGTCAATAAGTAAAGTTTCAAGGCCTGGTTTACGGCTAGTGCCTTTTGCAACCCCAACTAATAGTGGCATTTTTGCATGCGGCCAGTTTTCAAAGTATTGTTCTGCCCTACCTAATTGGCCTTTACCACCATCAATAAAAATAACATCAGGAATTTTATCTTCATCCACTAACTTGTTATAACGTTTGTTTAGTGCAAATTCCATAGCGGCGTAATCATCGCCACCGGTTATGCCCGTGACGTTGTAACGACGATATTCTTTATTGTTAGGCCCTTGAGAATCAAAGACAACACAACTGGCCACGGTGTTTTCACCCATGGTGTGGCTGATATCAAAACATTCCATGCGATTAATGTCGTCAAGACGCAAGGTAGCCTTTAATTGAGCATAACGCTTGTTTATAGAGTCTTGAGTGCTTTGCTTAACCGTAATACTATTTAATGCGTTTTTATTCGCTAGCTGTAAGTATTGTGCTCGCTCACCACGAGTAACCACTTTAAGCGATACTTTACGTTCACTAATTTGAGTTAGTGCTTCGCTGAGCGCATCACTTTCTTCAATTTCAAATGGTAAGATGATTTCTTTGGCAATGCGCCCTGTTGCTCCCGGCGCTAAGTAATATTGGCCTAAGAAAGAGGTTAAGATTTCCTGCTCCTGTGAGTCTTTAGGCACCTTTGGAAAATAAGTTTTACTACCCAGCACTTTATGATCGCGGATCATTAATAGATGAATCCCATTTAAGCCATTTAAATGGGCAAAACCTACAACATCCATTTCAGCAAAATTACCTGAGATAGACTGCTGCTCCTGCATTTTACGCAATAGCATAATTTGGTCGCGAACTTTAGCTGCGAGTTCAAAATTAAGCTGCTCACTGGCTTTTTCCATTTTAGCGATAAGATCAGCTATTACTTCATGGGATTTACCGGTTAAAAATTTACGGACATAATCAACTTGCTGCGCGTATTCATCTTCAGAGACTTTATTAACACACGGCGCAGAGCAACGTTTTAATTGGTATTGCAAGCATGGCCGACTACGCGCACGGTAGTAGGCGTCTTCACATTGACGTACCGGAAATATTTTTTGCATTAAACGCAAACTTTCTGATACGGCTCCAGCGCTTGGAAACGGGCCAAAATATTCGCCTTTTACTTTTCTGCTACCACGATGAAAGGCTAAACGAGGGTGCTTATGATTCGTGAGTAATATGTACGGGTACGATTTATCATCACGTAACAGAATATTATAACGTGGCTGATATTTCTTAATGAGGTTATTTTCAAGCAGAAGCGCTTCTGTTTCTGTATTAGTAAGTGTGACTTCAATATTACAAATATTACTCACTAAAACACGGGTTTTGCTGTCGGTAATGTTGCTGCGAAAGTAACTGCTCACCCGCTTTTTTAAACTTTTAGCTTTACCGACATAAATAACTTGGTTGTCATTATCGAGCATGCGATAAACGCCAGGCTCACTCGATAATGTTTTTAAAAACTGGGCATGATCAAATTCAGACATATATATCGACTAGTAAGAGATATCTATATCAATCATTTTGTAACGTATGGCTAAATGAGTAAGCTCTACATCGCCCCCTACGTTAAGCTTTTCAAACATACGGTAGCGATAACTGTTTACTGTTTTAGAGCTTAAATTTAAGCGCTCAGCAATATCCTGTGCTTTTTCACCTTTGGTGATCATCAGCATAATTTGCAGTTCACGCTCAGACAAACTTTGAAATGGGTTTTCATCAGTTCGCCCAGTAACCTGTGCAAGCGCAATTTGCTGTGCTATTTCTGGCGCAATATAACGTTGCCCTGCATGCACGCAACGTATAGCACGCACCATTTCATCAGATCCTGCCCCCTTGGTTAAAAAACCATGAGCACCAATTTGCATAACCTTGCTCGGAAATGGGTCTTCACAATTAACTGTAAGCACAATAATCTTTACATCGGGACAATAACGGCAAATCTTTTTAGTTGCCTCAAGCCCCCCCATACCAGGCATGTTCATATCCATTAATACTATATTTGGCGCATGTTGACGACAAAACTGTACAGCCTCTTCGCCTGTTTTAGCTTCACCTATTACTTTAAAACCACGTATGTCATCAAGAATACGTCTGATCCCTGTGCGCACAAGTTCATGGTCATCAACTAAAAGTACGTTAATCAATGGAACACCCTCACTAGCCTAATAAGATGCAAGTTAACAAAATTAATTTTCAACATTAGCATAGATACGACGAAACCATAACTAATATTATGCTTTCGCCGTCGGTCGCTATGACCCAATATTGTCAAAGCGTATTTACCTATCGTAGGTAAATACACCATAGTGATTTAAGCTGAGGCTTTTTCACTAAAACGGTCTACCCACAAAGCAATGATACCGTCGCCAGTTACATTACACGCAGTGCCGAAGCTATCTTGTGCAAGGTACAGCGCAATCATTAGTGCCACTGCACCTTCGTTGAAACCAAGCATACTAGTTAATAAACCTAACGCCGACATTACCGCGCCACCTGGGGCACCTGGTGCAGCAATCATAACCACACCTAGCATCATAATGAATGGCAGCATAGCCATTAGTGAAGGTACTTCCATGCTAGGCGATAAAAACATCACAGCCATAGCACAGGTAACTATTGTAATTGTTGAACCTGATAGATGAATAGTGGCACATAATGGGACTGTAAAGTTAGCTACATCTTCTTTAACGTTATTTGCTTTACTTGATTGCAAAGAGACTGGAATGGTTGCCGCGCTCGACATGGTTCCTAATGCAGTAAAGTACGCAGGTAGCATGTTTTTAATTAGCTCAATAGGATTACGCTTAAGTAATAGGCCCGATACAATATAAAGCACACTCAACCATAACCAATGCATCACTAATGCGGCAATGAGTACTACACCAAAGGCCTGTAATGTATCAACAACGGTACCTGCCACGGTCATTTCAGCAAACACACCAGCAATGTAAAACGGTAATGCTGGGATAATTACTTTAGCAAGTAAACCATCTATAATATCGCGCCCTTGATCAGACACCGTTTTTAATGTGTCTAAACCTAGCTGGCTCATACCAATACCAAATACAAATGCTGTGACTAAAGCAGTCATTACACCCATTAATGGTGGAATTTCTAAGTCAATAAAGCTACCTACCTCGGTGACTGCTTCAGCTTCAAATGAAATTCCACCGCTTAGGAACGGAATAATCGCTGTGACTAATAAAAACGCTAAGGTACCGGCAATAATTGTTGAGCCGTAAGCAAAACCAACCGTTTTTCCCAGTAAATGCCCTGACCCTTTAGGAAGCCCGGCAATCCCAGAGGCAATAAAAAACAAAATAATCAGTGGAATTGTAAAACTAATAAGCTGGCCAATAAGCTCTTTTACTGTGTATAAAAGCTCAACGCCAGTTAAGGGAATATAGAGTCCGACTAAAATACCGGCCACAATACCGGCAATTAATTTTAAGATTAACTTCATGGTGATTACTTTATTGAATTTAGATAATGTGTTTTTATCATGTTTTGAATAGTTTGTGTCAATAAACTGTTCAACCGCAGTTCATTTGCACAATTAACCAACAAAATATAAGTATGTAGTGTTGATTTGTTTAAATAACGACTACATAAACAAAAAATACAGTACAAAGTTAAAAACGAACAAATGGCTTCAAGTTCACCTTTTTAATAACTAAAAAAATAACAGGTTGAGTTTTTAGTTCAATCCGTTATAAGCGGAATTAATATATGTTATAGCCAAAGCTTACTTTAACTTTTTTTATCTCACAGTAAAGTAGGCTTATAAAGTTAACAGACTAACTGTTAATGTGTTGATCAGATTGTACCTAAAGGAACATTATGTCTACTATTTTTGAAGATAACTCACTAAGCATCGGTAACACACCGTTGGTAAAACTTAACCGTGTTACAGGTGGGAATGTATACGCTAAAATTGAGTCGCGTAACCCAAGCTTTAGTATTAAATGCCGTATTGGTGCATCGATGATTTGGGAAGCTGAAAAATCAGGTCAACTTACCAAAGATAAAGAGCTTATAGAGCCAACATCAGGTAACACGGGCATTGCACTGGCATTTGTAGCAGCCTCACGCGGCTACAAATTAACGCTTACAATGCCAAACACCATGAGCTTAGAACGTCGTAAGCTATTAAAAGCACTCGGTGCTAATCTTGTACTAACAGACGGTGCTAAAGGTATGAACGGTGCTATTGCTAAGGCCAAAGAAATTCAAGCATCAGCCCCTGAAAAGTTTATTTTATTACAACAATTTGAAAACCCTGCAAACCCTAAAATTCACTTTGAAACAACTGGCCCAGAAATCTTTGATGCACTTGATGGCAAAATCGATTTCTTTGTTGCAGGCGTTGGTACTGGTGGAACTATCACAGGTGTAAGCCGTTATCTTAAAAAAGAAAAAGGCTTAAATGTAAAATCAATCGCTGTAGAGCCAAGCCACTCTCCGGTAATTAGCCAAACACTTGCTGGTGAAGAAGTAAAACCTGGGCCACATAAGATTCAAGGTATTGGTGCAGGCTTTATTCCTGGGAATTTAGACCTATCAATAATTGATGGTGTAGAGCAAGTCTCTAATGAAGAATGTATAGCAATGTGTCACGAGCTAATGAAAAAAGAAGGGATTTTAGTTGGTATTTCATCAGGTGCAGCTGTGGTTGCAGCGAAACGTATTGCTGAACGTCCTGAAAATGCAGATAAAAATATTGTGGTTATTTTGCCAAGTGCAACAGAGCGTTACTTATCAAGCCCGATGTTTGACGAAGAGTTTAGCGAACAAGAGCTTGTTCAATAATCGAGCGTTCTGATTAAAAAAGGATGTTTTTTAACATCCTTTTTTATTGCTTTTTTAATAAGTTACTATCTATTTAGTTCACTCCTCTTTACATCTTCTCCATTCCATCACACACTTTATGTATAAGTAATCAACCTGACCAAATATGAAAACAATTTTAACCATTTTTGTGCTCATTTTTAGTATTTTGATCGTTGGCTGTAATGAAAATACTAAACCTAAAGAGCAGTATATTGACAATGATCGTCCAGGCGACACTGCTACTGTGTATTTTGATGCGCTTTATAACCAGCATAACTTGCAAAAAGCCAGCGATTTCGCAACGCCTAAATTAGCCCGCATAATGAAATCGTATGGGACGGCCAAACAGTTTGCGCGTAGTCTTATTAATTTACAGTACGATGAAGTTGTGATTGAAATTGATATGTCAAATTCAAGCCTGCGAGAACAGTATGGCAATCAAGCTAAAATAAACATTGTGTTTACCGGTTATTTTAATGGTAAAAAAATCGATGATTTCCGCAGCATTGAAATGCTTAAAATAAAAGGTAAGTGGTACGTAGATAAAATCATCGCCGATCCTTACGGGCGCTGATCAGTCATTCAGAGCCTTAGTAAAGATAACCGTATATTCGAGCTTAAAAAATACACAACATAAAAAAAGCCTTAAATCATAAATTTAAGGCTTTTTTATTATCTTCTTTATTATTATAACTCAGCGTTAGATGTCTTCTGGATTAAAGTTATCAACCGCAATAGCCTGCATTCTTAGCTTATTAGCATGATGCATTGCCTCACCATCAACCTTCGTTACGAGCTCGTGTTCAAGTGCGTAATCAATCGCTTGTTCAATATCATAGGTGGCAGGCACCTTGCCTTTTCGTTGCCACTGTTTCAACTGCTTAAATTGATTGTGCATATCGTGCATTGCTAAGAAAGCATTTTCCATAACACCCGTTCCGGCATTTTCATCCACATAACACAAATGGGTAAGTCTATTTCTAAATACCCCTGGTTGAGTCATGTGCTCGCAAATACGCTGGGCAATAGCATCACTTGGTTTGTGATAATGGTTACCTAATGGAAAAACAATACGCTTAAGTGCAAAGTTAATCACTGGATTAGAAAAGTTTTTAAAGAAGCCATCAAATGCTTGGCCTATTGCATATAACGATGTCTCTATAGCATATTTTACAAAAGGCAAATCAGCTTGTTGACGCCCTTCATCTTCAAAACGCTTTAATACCGTCGATGCAATATATAAATGACTTAACACATCGCCTAAACGTGCCGATATCATTTCTTTACGTTTAAGTTCACCACCTAACATCAACATTGCAACATCCGTTGTAAACGCCAATCCTCGGCTCATTCTACCTAATTGTTTATAATAGACGGCCGTCTCTCCACACACAGGCGCTTTGGCAAAGTAGCTGCGAGTTAAACCATGCACCAAGGCCATACTTGCATTACTCAGTGCAAATACAATGTGCTTCATTAATAAGCCATCAAATTGCTCAAGTGCAGCATCATCGTCATCCATTGCTGCAACTTCCATTTCTTTTAACACAAAAGGATGACAACGGGTTGCACCTTGGCCAAATATCATAAGGTTACGGGTAAGAATATTAGCGCCCTCTACGGTAATAGAGACGGGAATACCCATATAACCGTGTGCTAAATAGTTATTAGGCCCAACCTGAATCCCTTTACCTGCATGAATGTCCATTGCATCATTCATTACCGTTCGACCCATTTCTGTCATGTGGTACTTTGCAATTGCAGTTACTACTGACGGGCTAAGTTTTAAATCAATTGCACCTGCGGTCATTAATCGGCATGATTCCAATGCATAAGTTAGTCCACCAATACGTGCCAACCCTTCTTGTACGCCTTCAAATTGCCCAATTGACACGCCAAACTGTTGGCGTACAACCGTATAAGCCGAGGTCATCTTAGCTGCCAAGTGCCCTGTTGCTGTGCTTAATGCCGGTAATGAAATACCACGCCCTGCGCTTAAACACTCTACTAGCATGCGCCAACCGCGCCCTGCCCCTTGCTGGCCACCTATAATCCAATCAAGCGGAATAAATACATCCTTACCGTACGTTGTGCCATTCATAAACGCCATGTTAAGTGGGTAATGACGCTCTCCTGTTTTAACACCTGGGTGATCAGTTGGAATAAGTGCACACGTTATTCCGAGCTCTTTTTCATCGCCTAACAATCCATCTGGATCGTACATTTTAAATGCAAGACCTAACACAGTCGCCACAGGCGCAAGGGTAATGTAACGTTTTGACCAATTTAAACGCAGTCCCAACACTTCCTTACCATCATGCTCGCCTTTGCACACCACGCCTGAATCTGGAATACTGCCAGCATCAGAGCCAGCCTCTGGGCCCGTTAATGCAAAACAAGGTACATCGTCGCCTTTTGCAAGGCTAGGTAACCAACGATTTTGTTGCTCAGTTGTTCCGTAATGCAGTAATAACTCACCAGGACCTAAGCTATTTGGTACCATGACCGTTACGGCGGCCGTTAAGCTTTTAGTCGCAATTTTTGACACTATCGTAGAGTTAGCAATAGCAGAGAATTCAAGACCCCCAAATTTTTCAGGGATGATCATTGCAAAAAACCCTTCGGTTTTTAAAAAGTCCCAAACCTCTTTAGGTAAATCTTTGTCTTTTTGTACAATTTTATAGTCATCAAGCATGGCTAATAAAGTTTCAACTTGATTATCTATAAATGCAGTTTCTTTTTCACTTAACTTAGGGCGCGGATAATTATGTAACTTTTGCCAGTCAGGCTCACCACTAAATAACTCGCCATCCCACCAAACATCGCCCGCTTCCATGGCTTCTCGCTCTGTTTGCGATAATGGCGGCAACACCTTTTTAAACATCTTAAAAGTAGGTCGAGTAATTAAATTAAGGCGGATATCTTTAATCGCAAACACCACGACCACCACAACCAGTAATATAATAAATACTGACATGAGCACATTCCTTTTACAGTTATAAAAACACTGATTTAATTATGACCGATCTTAATTTAAATACAATGGGCTGTCAGACGAGTGCCACTAAATGATGAAGTTATTCTATTGCGATTAAAATATAACGATGAGTAAAGTCACTAATTTATTACACACAGCAAAAAGCCCACAAAATGTGTAATGCCAGTCAGTTAAGAACTGACTGGCATTTTCTTTTATAGGGGTACTTATTCGGCTTCTTTCTTATCTCCCTTGGATAATGCCTATCTGGTAACCTATCGGGTAAAATAAACAATCTAAGTGTTGTCAGTAACTCATCGTAATGAATAGGCAACTTACTTGCACTATGTATTGGCGTAAACATAAAGAAAGCGATAACCTGTCGCATAGATTGGCTAAAGCTTAGCTGTGTAGGCAAAATATCCTCATCTTTAGTTGCATCAAGCATGACGATACGTATTAAATTGTAAGCGAGTAATAACCCCCATAACTCTTGACGTACCATGTCTGGTTTCTTACTACGTAACGTGTGTTTGCTATGATTCAATCCCTGCTTTATTTCTCTAAACGCCAGCTCAATTTCCCAGCGTTGAGTATAAACCTCTGTTAATTCTTCATATGGAAATCGTAAAGTGTCAATGAGAGAGCTGAGTACACGATAGCTTTTCCCATCCACTTTATAGGTGGTTAATCTTGCCATCATGGTCTCTGGTAATGACTCAAATTTCTTTCTGGCTTGAGGACTTGTGGACAAAATCACTATTTTATCATTGTCATTTATACTATATTCAACTTGATACTGTAAATCCTTCCTCGCGGGTAACATCCAGTGAGTGTTATCTCCTTGGTTTTGCCATTGATGCAACAGTCCTAATGAGTAATAGCCGCGGTCAAACAAGGTAAGAGAATTATCTGGTACGGCTGGTAATAGTCGTTGAGCTAAGCTCATTTCACCTATGCGACGGGAGTCAAAGCTGCTATCTAACAGTAAATGGCTAGATACTTCCATAAGGCTACACATTCGTACTTGTGGGTAGCTTACCTCTCCATGTTGATTACTGTCACTGCCAAATGCTTCTCTGTTTTCTTGATTATCATGAGTTCGAAAACTAACGCCATCTACAGCGAGTAAATTAAGTCCGCACCATTGTTCAAAAGACTGGGTGGAAAAGGTTTTGTGTGCAAGTAATTGAAACGTATGTTGGACTGACTCATAGCCTAACCTTTGCCGACCTTGAACTAGCGCACTTGGCGCTACTAATTTGTTTTTTCCGGGTAAAGAGATGTCGAGTCTATTAGCGATATCCCAAACGGTTTCGTTTCGGAATAAACTCATTCCAATTACAGACCACATAACAGCTTCTAGCGGTAATCGCCTTTTACGCACAGTAGCAACACCTGCATGTTTAAATGCTTGCTCAAGAATATCAGGGTCAAGAACCTGTTTAAGTTTATCTAGTGTATGTACATCATTTAAAAATGAAGACATGTTATCGAAGTGCTGAATGAGAGACATAAAAAAATCCGATATTATTTCTAATATCGGATTTTGAAGCCATGGAAAGATCAGTCAAGTGATCATAAAAATATTCTTAACTGATCTGCATTACACAAAATGTGGGCTTTTTACTACTTAACTGGTTTTAATTATTTAATTAAAACTGAAAACGCATGTTAGCAAAGTAAGCATCGTTATCTGAGTCATCTGCGTTGTTGCCGTAACCCACTTTTAAACCAATGTTTTTATTGATGAAGTGTTGAGCACCAAAGCTGTAGTTGTCTTCTTTATCGTAAGCTGCAAATACAGAAGTCGCTTTAGAGAAGTAGTAGTTTGTTTCTACGTTCCATTGATCATCTGCTTCGTCAAGGCTTACAAATGTACCTTCTACTGTTAAGTAGTTACCTTGTTGTAAATCAACAAAGTATTTAGCAGCTACTGAACGAGAATCAAAATCATCATCTGATTCTACAGTGATACCTACGTAATCTGTATCGTTTAGCATGTGGTTGTATGCTAAAGAAAAGAATGTAACGTTATCACCATCTTTTTGATCAACAAATCTTACTTTTGCAAGTAAGTCAGGGTTGAAGAAGTAACCAGCAGAAAGTGTGTATGACTCGTTGTTAGAGTTGTAATCAGCATTTTGGTAAGACGCACCAACAACAAAATCTTCAACGAAGTATTCACCACCAATAGCAGTCACATCGCCAAAATCGTCATCAGCGTAGCCACCAAATACGTTGCTTTGCTTGTTAATGTATTCGAATTGGTCGTATGGACCTAGTGTGCTCTTTGGAGAGAAGTAGTAAGTAGAGTCCACGCTGATAGTATCGTTGTTATCAGTATCTGTGTAGCCTAAGTTACTGATTGATTGATAGCTATCTGCAGCGTGTGCAGCACTTGATAATAAAAGACCTGAAATAATAATTGCTAACTTTTTCATAATGAAACATCCCTATGTACATTGTTTTTGTACTTTAACTACATTGCTAAAGTGGGGGTATGCTAACGCCGCGAAACTGAACGAAAACTGAATCAAGCAATTGTATTTGTTAGGGAATTTGTAATAAAGTGTTGGAGTAATTTATGTTAAAGTAATCGCAACAAGCTGTAAACAATTACTTTAATTTTACACCGATTTTTGTTTGTTTCTATAATGAATACTGGCTGATTATCCTATAAACATCATTTATGTTATCACCTGCTTTAAAGTCCTTGCTAATAGGCGTTGGATCTGAACCTACCCATATTTTTAACTCAGCGTCTAAATCAAAGTGCCCCGCACTCTCTTTACTGAATTTAGTAATTTTAGAATAGGCAATACTGATCATTTCCATTTTAGACCCTGTCACGCCTTGCTTATCGATTAAAATAAGTCGCTTATTAGTAAAGATAAACATATCACGGACAACTTTATACGCTTTTTCAACTTGCTCACCTTCAATAAGGGTATTTGCCAACACTTTCTCTAAATCAGCGTCATCCACTTCACTGGCATTACCCATTAAACCACTAAATAGTCCCATTATAGTTTCTCCTGTTTAAATATTTGATTTTCTAATGTATGGCCATTTACTAACTGCCGATACTGCCAATTATGTTGGCGACAAAATTGCAATAGTGCTATATCGAGCGGATCACTGGTTGGTTGATACTCAATCACGTACTCTTTGTGCTGGCTCATATAAACACGACTCACCCCCTCAAGTGCTTGGAGTTGTTGCTCCACATTTTGATACACGTCGCTAAGCATTAAGGTGTAAAAGTGCTTATCGGTGTTCACTGCTTTAGTTTGGTGCTCGCTTAATACGCCTTTATCCAAATGGAGTACTTGGGAACACAGTCGTTCTAATTCAGTTAAATCATGTGAACTTAAAATAAACGTCGCTTGGTCACTTAACTGAGATACCAACTCGCGCACTTCTCTGGCATGAATAGGATCAAGCCCTGCCGTGGCTTCATCTAACATTACAATTTGTGGTGAGCCAATTAATGCTTGCGCTATGGTTACACGCTTGCGCATACCGTGGGATAAATCCCCAGCGCGGTTTTTTGCAATTTCGCTAAGGCCCACTAAATCAAGCACACGAAGTGCCTCTACGTGGCTTTGCTTAGTACTCATGCCTTGTAGCTTGGCATAAAAACTAAGTTGTTTATCTATATTAAAACGCGGATCAAGCTGGGCATCTTGCGGTAATGCACTCACTTTATTAAATAAAGCAGCGCTGCCTGGTTTATGGCCGAGTATTTCAAGCTCTCCCATGCTAGGGGCTATATAGCCGCACAGCAAACTAAATAAAGTAGTTTTTCCTGCGCCATTAGGGCCAACAAGCGCAACGGGAGCACCTTTTTGAATCTCAAAATTCACATTATTAAGAGCCAGTTTTGAGCCGTACGATTTACTTAAATTACGCCCTGTGATTAATGATTTCATAGTGAGCTCCTTGCAAAAACACGTTGCGCAACCACAAGTAGCACCGCTGTTTGCACAAGCGGAATAGCCAATGCACTCAATAGCGGTAAGTTCTGTCTCGCTAATAACTCTATTTGCACACCAGGGAATAAATAATCAAGCACACTTAATGCGGGTATTTGCCACTCCAGCAATCCAACAATAATGCCACCGGCTGTAAAATATAAAATGGCTAACACAATAGATAAGCGAGATGAGCTCGCAAAAGTATTAATCAAACTCATTAACGCAACAAACGGCGCAAAAGTAACAATGAGAATTAAAAATATTGAAACTGCACGGCCAACGCCACCAGCAAGTAAGCTCGGATCGCGAAACCCGAGCACCGCCAATGTCGCTACCAATGTAATGCCAACTAAACAGGTTAGTACCGCTAACTGCCCTAAAAATCGACCAAAGAGTATTTCAAAGCGGGTTGAGCGCAGTGATAAAAACCTTAAAGTCCCCCTCTCTCTGTCACCCACAGTTTGATCACTACAAATAAATAAGCTAAAAACAGGAAAACTATACAAAGCAATTAGCCAATACATAGCAAATTCGGCTTCAGGCCAATCAAGTAACTTATTTAATCCAATAGAGCCGGAAATATCACGGGCTATTTGTTCAAAATCGGGGGAGCTGATAATGCCCACTGCCTGCCCTATGGGGTAACGTAAAATAACAAGCCACACTAGCGCAAAAGCCGCCAGTGCAATAAGTCCTCGTTTAGTTAAAAACATACGTACAAGCTCAAAACCCGCAATTTGAGTTAAGCGCCCTACGTTTATTGGTAATGGTGTTGCCATTGACTATCCTTAATGACGTTGTTCATGCTTTAAAATAAGCGTTATTTAACAACACTAAGTGTAAACATGTTGAATTGCTAGCAAAAAAAAGCCTACTCAGAGGTAGGCTTTGTAACAAATAATGTAATTTAAACAATTAGTAATTATAAATGTTGCTCATAAATAGCTAATGCTTGCTGTAAGTCGGCAATTAAATCTTCAGCATCTTCTAAGCCAATGTGCAAACGAATAACAGGTCCATGCTCCCATCCTGTTTGCGAGCGCAGCCCTTTCATTGATAGGTTTGCCGTTACTAAGCTCTCAAAGCCTCCCCAAGAAAAGCCCATTTTAAAATGCTGCAAGCTATCTAAAAAAGCATCAATGGCCTTTTGGTTACCGGTTTTCATTACAAACGAAAACAAACCATTACTACCGTCAAAATCGCGTTTGAAAAATTCATGCCCAGGACATGTTTCAAATGCTGGGTGGCGAATATGATCAACTAACTCGTGCTGCTCTAACCATTTAGCAACCTCAATAGCCGCTTTTTCATGCTGATTTAATCGCACCGCCATGGTACGCAAACCTCGTAGTGCTAAATACGCATCATCTGCACTGGTGCATTGCCCGAGTAAATAAGAGTGTTCACGAAGTGTTGGCCAATATTTTTTATTCGCTACAGCTACGCCCATCATCACATCTGAATGACCTACAATATATTTGGTTGCCGCTTGAATACTAATATCAACACCATGTTCAAGTGGGCGATAGTGCAAACCATTACCATAAGTGTTATCAAGCACCGTCATCACATTATGATCATTTGCAACTTGCACCATAGCGGGAACATCTTGAATTTCCATGGTAATTGAACCCGGAGATTCTAAAAACAACACTTTGGTATTGTCTTGAATGTACTCTTTTATATCTGCGCCAATCATGGGCGGATAATAGGTCGTAGTAATGCCCAGCCCCGCTAAAATCTTGTCGCAAAAATCACGGGTTGGCTCGTAAACAGTATCCACTATTAAAATATGATCACCGGACTTTAAAAACGATAACAATGTTTGGCTTATCGCTGCCGCGCCACATGGGTATAAGGCACAGCCTTCACCCCCTTCGAGTTCAGTAATTGCCTCTTGCAGGGCAAAATGCGTAGTGGTGCCACGACGGCCATAAAATAACGTTTTATCACCGCGTGTTTTAGCCGCTTCTTTAAGCTCACTCACAGAATCAAACACAATCGTTGAAGCGCGCTGTACCACAGGATTGACTACGCCATGGGTGTACGCTTTTTTGCGCCCTGATGAGACTAACTGAGTATTTTTATTTTTGCTCGACATGATTCATCCTTCTATCTGAGTACGCCAATATTCAATTAAATAACGCGAAATTGAATCAGCTCTAGGTAGCTTTAAATGCTCCCCTTGATGGTGCCAATCTTTAAATTGCGCAAGTTCTTCGCGAGAAAACCACTTTGCATCTTCAAGTTCATCTTGCTCTGTGCTTATTTCATCACTGCTTGCTGTGGCAATAAAACCTAACATAATTGACGAAGGAAACGGCCAAGGTTGCGAAGCAATATATTCAGCTTTTTCCACAGTAATACCCGCCTCTTCTTTTACTTCTCGGATCACGGTTTGTTCAAGGGTTTCACCAGGGTCAACAAAGCCTGCAAGGGATGAATACAATCCTTTTGGCCAAGTTGCTTGGCGACCCAATAAGCAGCGTTCAATCCCATCAGAAAATGTTTTAGTTACTACCATAATAACCGCAGGATCGGTACGCGGAAAAGTCTGGTGCAAACACGCAGGATTGTCGCATAATCGAGAGTGACCCGCTTCAACTAAGTGATTTTTGGTACCACAACGGCCACAAAAACTATGAGTGGCATGCCAGTAACATAACCCTCGGGCAAGCGCTGCATTTGAGCCATCTTCAAGCGCCACCTGTGTACCAAACTGGCGAATATCTGCAAACTGGGCGCCATCAATAATCGTTGCTAATAACGACTCTTCGAGTGCGGTTACATCTAGCGCAAATACGGCATTATCCTGCTCATTTGAACCTAAAAAAATAGCCTGCGTTAAATCTAAATGTGCCACCTGTAGGTAAGCCAAATACACCACCTCAGGGCTACTGTTAGCAAATAAGGTGTGATTGCCTTTAACTAAAAGCCATAAGCTGTCTGCTGTTTTTTTTGCGTCTACCCAAGTAGGGTCTTTGCGCGCATTTGAGCCTCTGTCTAATGGCATATTACTGTAGTTAAGCATGTAATTCCTTGATACTAATTGATTCTTAAAATTACCATAATCATCCACTAAACCCAATTTATTACCGCCATAAAAAAAGCCTAAATTAGGCTTAATTAATCTATGCACCCGCTGTATTAAAAATGCTCATGTTGAAGGTGGGCATTCTGCTCAAAATTACACCGAACCAACGCAGCGCTTATACTTTTTAAAGTAGTAACTGATTGTCAATTAAATGAAATTGCTCAGCACTTTGCTTAAGTACCTCTGCGGTTAATTTATCAGCACCGTATACATCACACGGAACATTGTATTGATTTTTTAAGTGCCCAAGTAATAACGCAAAGTCACCGTCACCCGAGAGTAAAATAACCTTATCAAGCTGCTTTCCCTGCTCTAGCATATCTATGGTTATACCTACATCCCAATCGCCTTTTGCACTGCCGTCACGGCGTTGAATAAAGGGTTTTAGTTTTACTTCAAAGCCAATAGCGCGCAAAATATTTTGAAACTGATTTTGCTTTTCATCACCTCGGTATATTGCATAAGCAAACGCACATTCAATATCGTATTGTTGCTCTATCATTCGCCAAAAGGCATTGTAATCAAAGTTTTTACCGTAGCTTTCGCGACAGGTGTAATAAATATTTTGTACATCGACAAAAATACCTACACGAGGTTTACTGCTTTGTTGTGAGGTCATTATTATGTCCTAATGAGTAATACTTGCAATTGCGTGTTAAGTAACCTAAATTAGTTACCAAACCCAATGTAACCAAATACGGTTACATTTTAAGATGTAACCAAAATTAGTTACATATAAATAATCTATCTGGATTTATATGATTGGTGTGATCAGCGGCGATATAATTAAATCGCAAAAAATACCTAAACAACAATACGATGCCATGCTTTATCAGCTAGAGCAAAGTTTACGTGCAAATTGTAATAAAACAACATCTTGGGATATTTACCGTGGGGATGCATTTCAGCTGCAAGTAGAAAAAAGTGAACGGTTAGTTACCACCGCTATTCTTATCTATCTACAGCTCAAATCTGCCGGCTATGAATTGCGTCAAAGCATGGCATTGGGGCACATAGATAACCCTGGTACGAGTATAAAAACCGCTACAGGCTCTGCGTTTACTCTCTCTGGTCATGAGCTAGATAAAATGACAAACCAGCGCTTTACATTTGCTATTGCAGGTCAACCGGTTGATGAGAGCTTCAAGTTAAACTTAGCGTTTGTCGATATATTACTGTGTAAAATAACTCAAAAACAAGCAAACGCTTTGTATTCGTATTTAACCCATACTAATAACAACCATGCTGCCTTAGCTAATGAGCTCAACACCAGCCGAGAAAACGTTACTAAGCTGCTAAATCTTGCTAACTATCAACTGATAGAGCGATTTATTTTACACACACAACAATGGCTTAAAAGCATACAGCAAGGATATGACTAATGGAATTTTCAATATTGCTCGTCGCACTGATTATTGGCCACTTACTCGCTGATTTTTATTGGCAACCCATGAGCTGGGTAAACGACAGAAACACCCGGCATTTTAAAGCAAAAAAACTTTACTACCATGTATTGGTTCACGGAGTTACCAGCGCTGTCGTTGTTGCACTTTGGGAATATAGCTTTGGCTGGCAACAACTAAGCAGCGTATTACTGGCAACCGGTATTATTATGATAAGCCACTACTTTATTGATATTGCAAAATCGTATTCAAATAAAGGCGTGGTGCCTTTTTTATTAGACCAAATTGCCCATATCACCGTCCTTGTTGTGATAAGCATTTGGCTCACTGATAATCAGCAATTTACTAACAATTTTATGGCGTTATTGTTCAACGAAAAAGTGCTGTGGGTTATAACTGGTTATCTTATTATTTTAAGTCCCAGTGCGGTATTTATAAGAATGATGTTAGAGCGTTTAACTAATCACTTTTCTAGTGATGGTAGCCTCCCTTTAGCAGGACAAAGTATTGGTATGCTCGAACGAGTACTTATGCTGACATTTATTTTATTAGATCAGTTTGCTGGGCTTGGGTTTTTAATTGCCGCCAAATCCGTGTTTAGATTTGGCGACTTAAGTGCCAGCAAAGATAAACAACTCACGGAATATGTGATGCTAGGCACGTTACTGAGTGTTAGCGTTACGCTGTTTGTTGGCCTAGGCATTAATTACTTACTGATAAATTAAAAACAAAAAAGCGCTAACCTTAAAGCTAGCGCTTTTTTTGCAGCTGCGTTTAACTAAACGCAGTGACAATTAGTCGTTATTTGCTGGACGACGACGGCGCTGACCAGTGCCCCCTACCGATTGGCGTTTTGCCCAAGGGTTTTGTGCATTCTCGTCTGTTTTTGCTGCTGGCTTTTTAGAGCCACCACGACGGGGGCCTGTACCATTGCCACCATTGTTAGGCTTTTTGCTATTAGGTTTGCTGCTATCAGATTTAGGCTTATTAAATGGTTGTTTTTTCTTTGGCTTTTTAGCAGGCAGTGGGCGAGCATCGAGGGCGCGCTCAGCAACAGGGTTAGCCGGTTCAAAGCATTCTTCTTCAGCACGAGGAATTAACTCGCCAATAAAGCGTTCAATACCGTATAAATCCACTGCATCGTCAACCGTTACAAACGAAATGGCATGCCCTAATGCACCCGCACGACCAGTTCGGCCAATACGGTGAACATAATCTTCATATACATTAGGTAAGTCGTAGTTAACTACGTGTGGAAGCTCAACAATATCTAAACCACGGGCAACAATATCGGTTGCCACTAATACGCGCACTTCACCACTTTTAAAGCCTTCCAATGCTTTAACACGTGCGCCCTGAGATTTATTACCATGGATTGCTGCGCCAACAATATCATCGCGTTCCAGTTGCTTAACTAAACGGTTAGCACCGTGTTTAGTACGGCTAAATACCAGTACTTGTTGCCAATTGTTGCTACGTATTAAATGGCTTAATAAGGCCGTTTTACGCGCTTTATCTACTGCGTACACGCATTGAGTCACGCTTTTAGCAGTCGTGTTTTTGGCAGCGACTGAAATTTCAACCGGATCGTTAATTAACCCTTTGGCCAATGCACGAATGTCGTCAGAAAAGGTTGCTGAGAACATTAAGTTTTGACGTTTTTCAGGCATTTTTGCAATTAAGCGTTTAATGTCGTGGATAAAGCCCATGTCTAACATACGGTCGGCTTCATCTAAAACCAGTACTTCAACGCTATCAAATTTAACCGCGTTTTGATTGTGTAAATCAATTAAACGCCCAGGTGTGGCCACTAAAATATCAACCCCTTTGCGCAGGCGCTGCATTTGTGGGTTAATTTTTACACCACCGTAAACCACAAACGAACTCACATCAGAATGCTTAGCGTATTCTTCAACGTTTTCGCTTACTTGCAACGCAAGCTCTCGGGTTGGCGTTAAAATAAGCGCACGTACATGATTACTTTTTGCTTTAGTGCCCGACGATAAACGCTCAATTAGTGGCAAAGTAAAACCAGCGGTTTTACCGGTACCTGTTTGTGCTGCGGCCATTACATCGCGACGCGCAATAATTGCTGGGATAGCTTGAGCCTGAATAGGCGTTGGCGTTTCATAGCCCTTTTCTAAAACCGCATTAACTAAAGACTGTGATAAACCTAAACCATCAAAACTCATATAAACTCTCTATTTCAAATTAGGCCAAATTGGCCAGTTGCGCGCATTATACCTTTAGTAGCTCAGAATGCATGCCATTATTTACTTTGTGTCAAATCAATACACACAAATACTAAAAAAGCGGCTAAACAGCCGCTTTTTATTTACCTGAGCATTACATATGCTAAAGGATTATTTTACACCTAGCTCACGTAAACGCTCTTGTAAGTAGCTATCTGCTGTGTAGCGTTCAGATAACACCACATCTGGACGAGGATGCAAAAACAAAGGTAATGAAATACGTGATTTGGTTGTTGCTTTACCTGATGGATTAATTACACGGTGAATCGTTGATGGGAAGTAGCCACCTGATGCTTCTTGTAGCATGTCACCAATATTAATAATTAAACTACCAAAATCACATGGCACATCTAACCAACCACCATCGGTTTTTTGAACTTGTAAACCCGGCTCGTTTGATGCTGGTAATACAGTTAATAAGTTAATATCACCGTGCGCCGCCGCGCGAATAGCGCCTGGTTCTTCATCACCTGTCATTGGCGGGTAATGTAAAATACGCAACAACGTTTGCTCAGACTGGGCAATCATATCTTTTAAATCGATAGAGAACTTAGCACGGACTTCTTCAGGCGCTTCAGCCTGAACCCAGCTTAATAATGTTGCCGCAAATTCATTAGCTAAACGGTAGTACTCACGCACATCAGCTTCTAATTGAGCAGGAACACGGCCTTTAGGATAAACATGAAAGTACTCTTTAATGTCTTTTACTGTATGGCCTTTAGCAACTTCTGATACCGACGGTGGAAAATAGCCATCTTGCGTTTCTTTTGAAAATAAAAACTCATGCTTCTGCTCTGAGTTAAAAAAGTCTTGCCAATTTTTATAAATAGACTCAACTAAAGATTGCGGAATAGGATGGTTTTTTAATACGCCAAAACCAGTATTTCTCAACGATTCAACAAATTGCGCAGCCGCATCGTCCGCTTTATAATCAACTGTAGGTAATTGCATGGTACATTCCAGTAAGTAGGTTGTTAGAAGCCATTTACCAATTCGCTTGAGTAAAGATCCATTAAATTAACTAAATATTACATGCTAACTACGCAAAAAAATTATATCTAGTTGTTCTAGATAAGGTTTTTTAAACGCCGATAAACAACGACTTAATACATTAAATTAATCACAGGTTTATGCAAACTGGTATTACATTCAAATATAGCTTAACTACTTAATTCAAGTAATAAAGGCTGCATTTTTATGCTGTGCGAGGATAGACAAACCCCTTTGAAATTATAAGGACATATGTCCGCACTCAATTGGCAAGCCCCTTCTAGCTTGATCGAGATCAAAATAACGCTTGTATTGAATTTTCACCCCATCGTACCAATCTCTTATTTATCAGCACCACACACTTTATCAATTAGTTAAGGTATTCTCATGCGACAAAAAGTCTCTTTTAAAAGCGGTGAATTAGAACTTGCTGGACAACTTGAACAGCCCTCTGGTGAGGTGAAATTTTATGCCTTATTTGCCCACTGTTTTACCTGCTCTAAAGATGTAGCCGCTGCAACACGAATAAGCCGCGCACTCACTCAGCAAGGCATTGCTGTATTACGCTTTGATTTTACAGGGCTTGGTAATAGCGACGGTGACTTTGCCAACAGTAACTTTTCATCAAACATTCAAGACTTAGTGGCTGCTGCCAATCACTTAAGAACACACTTTAAAGCACCTCAGTTATTAATAGGTCACAGCTTAGGTGGTGCTGCGGTGCTTGCAGCAGCAGAGCATATACCCGAAGTGTCAGCTATTACGACTATAGGCGCGCCATCAGATGCCCAGCATGTTACTCATAACTTTGCTGCTCATTTAGATGAAATAAACCAGTCGGGTGAAGCAAAAGTGTGTTTAGCTGGGCGTGAGTTTACGATTAAAAAGCAATTTATAGATGACATCGCCAAATACGATAACAGCCATATAGGTATTCTTAAGCGTGCTTTGTTGGTTATGCACTCTCCTATTGATGCCACCGTGAATATTAATGAAGCCGAAAAAATTTACGCCGCCGCCAAGCATCCAAAAAGCTTTATAAGTTTAGATAATGCCGATCACTTACTCAGCAATAAAGAAGACGCTAACTACGCAGCCAACGTCATTGCTACGTGGGCTAATCGCTATGTTAAATACGAGAAAACACCCTATAGTGCAAAATTAACTAACGGCAGTGTATTAGTTGAAGAAAAAGATCATCAATTCACTCAACACGTGAGTACTAAAAACCATACATGGCTTGCTGATGAGCCTACCGATGTCGGCGGCAAAAACTTAGGCCCAGACCCTTATGATCATTTACTCGCTGGGCTTGGAGCGTGTACTGCAATGACACTTCGCATGTATGCAAGTCGAAAAGAGTTACCGCTAGAGCATATAAAAGTAGAGCTTAACCATACCCGAAATTACAACCAAGATTGTGATGATTGTGAAAAAACCGGCAATCTAGAGGCCATTACCCGCAAAATAACCTTACAAGGAGATTTAACTGACGCTCAGCGAAATCGATTACTCGAAATAGCCGATAAATGCCCTGTGCATAAAACGCTACATAATAGCCCTTTGGTGGTGAGTGAATTAGTGGAGTGACTAAAACAAAGATAGCGCAGCTGTGGCTGCGCTATTTTTAGGATTTTAATTTAAAAGCTGACTGTACCGTTTAATTTTCTAAAAACGCCGCTACCTCTTTACTCATTCTATCCACCAGCCATTTAGGCCCGCCATCGTACATATCGTTATGACGTGATTCTGATATCAACGTTTGTGTAACAGGATAAACAGTTAACTCTTGGTCGGTTAAAAGCACGTTCACATCGGCTGGGTAATCACTACCTCGAAGTGTGAGCACATGTATGTTTTTATTGCGTGGCAATAACATGCGGCGGTGATCGAGCGTAATTAATTGGCTTACTTCATTTGGGTAAATAGCTGCATACAAGGCTGAGATATCTCCACCATTTGAGTGACCAAATAAAGTGAGTTTTGTAAACTCATACTCAGGGTATTTAACACTTAGCTCGTTGACTAAAAACTTGAGTGTTACAACACCCCGGTGCCAATTTTCCATACGGGTAATCAAATAAGGCTGTGCACCATTAAGCGTAGGGTCGCTTTTAAGCTCATGTGCTACCGCAATGCTTAAATAGCCTTGCGCATTAAATAGCTTACTCGCAAAAGTGTATTCATTGTGGCTAATGCCATACCCCGCATTTACAAATACCACTGGGCATTTTACTTGCGCGCTGCACTTAAGGTGGTTAGTTGGTAGGGTAATATTTACAGGTATAGAGCGATTACGACTATCATCAATGATTGCATCGTCTTGGGCATAACTTGATGATGCAAATAGCGTAGTACTTAAAGTCAGCGCACTTAATATTAAACGCTTTTTTATAATTTTTAACATGCATTTCATTGTATTATCTATATATTTTTAACTAGTATTAATTTTTATTATAAAG